>CAMWRX010000030.1 GCA_947176765.1 uncultured bacterium | reverse complement strand
GGAGCCCCCTGCCCCGCCGGAGCCCGCTGTCCCGCCCGCCAAGTCCTTTGACGACTACACCATCGTCGGCATGGATGAAAACGGCTACCCCGTGGACGAGCAGGGCAACAGCCTGCACTTTGATGAAAACGGCAATCTGTTCATGAAAGTCCGAGTCGGGGCCGGCACCTGTATCAAAGAGGACTGCCCCATCTCTGAGGAGCACCACCATGATAACGGCGAGGTGTTCTACCACTACAACAGGTACTCCGCGCCTCCCGCGCCCGTGCCCTCCGCCACAAACAGCACCCACCACAGTGAGGACCACCACGAAGACGGCCATCACTGAATAACCCGGCCCCCGGCTCACGCCGGGGGCCTTTCACAACTCTACGGCAAATTTAACTCTTCAATTACATTTCGTAATTGACCGGCGGAGGCGTGGAGGGCCTCCCGCTCGTTGTCCGCCAGGGGGATCTCCAGGATCTGCTCCACTCCTCGGCGGCCCACGATGGACGGGATGCTGAGGGCCAGATCCCGCAGGCCGTCGTACTGCCCGCCCAGCACCACCGACACGGGCAGGATGGCCCGCTCGTCCTTCATGATGCACTCCGAGATCCGGGCCACCGCCATGGCGATGCCGTAGTAGGTGGCGCCCTTGCGCTTGATGATCTCGTAGGCGCTGTCCCGCACGTCCTCGTAGATCTTCTCCCGGGCCTCCTGGTGTTCCGTCCGCCCCCGCATTTCGCAGAAATCGTCCAGCGGCACCCCGGACACGTTGGCCCCGCTCCACACCGCCAGCTCGCTGTCCCCGTGCTCGCCCACGATGACGGCGTGGATGGAGCGGCTGTCCACGTTCAGATGCTCCCCCAGCAGGTAGCGCAGGCGGGCCGAGTCCAGCACCGTTCCCGAGCCCATCACACGGTGGGCGGGGTAGCCGGAGATGCGGAACGCGGCGTAGGTCAGCACGTCCACCGGGTTGGACACAATGAGCAAAATGCCCTCAAAGGGCCGGGCGGTGATTTGCGGGATGATGGAGTTGAGGATGGACACGTTCTGGCCGATGAGCTCCAGCCGGGTCTGGCCCGGCTTTTGGTTGGCCCCGGCGGTGATGACGATAAGGGCGCAGTCGCTGAGGTCGTCGTAGGTGCCGGCGTACACGTCCATGGCGGCGATATAGGGCAGGCCGTGGCTCAGGTCCATGGCCTCGCCCTCAGCCTTGTCCCGGTTGGCGTCGATCAACACTAACTCGCTGAACAGCCCCCGCTGGATCAGGCTGAACGCGCAGGCAGAGCCTACGAAGCCGCAGCCGATGACGGCGGCCTTGCGGTGATTGAGCATAAAAAACTCCCCTTCCATTTTTGGGCTTAGTGTGCCCGGAAGGGGAGTAAATATGTTTTTAATGTTTATGAATGCAATAATATACAGCAAGGACAAGGAATTTTAAGTCCGATCATTATAGATATCATATTTTGCTTCAAACGCATATATAGCTAGCTTTGTTTGTCGCTCGGTATATTAGAAATAGTGCGAAGATGAAACACTTACGAAGAATACTCAATCCTAATAGGCTTAGCTACGCTGTCTTGCAGCACACCAGGATTAACAGAAACTCCTATCCCATTATACGAAAGAGATATGCTGCCCGGCAAAGGATTTTTATTATGCGTGTATTCCACATTAATTGATGTGCGTCGGCTACTTCCAACATATATAGTACTTTTTGCTTCCAGCAAAAAGCCTGCTGAACCACTGCACTGCACGGGGCCGCCAAGGGCGTGTGTATTACTCAGCATCGCAAAATAACCTAGGCCTCCTTGATTAAGGCGCGCAGGGTTTTCTTGCGAATTCACAGTCTGCTTTATACCTCCTTCCCCCCCAACACTCCAATAATCAGCGCTACTAAATGTTCCACCTACAAACTGGAACAGCGAAGAATCCCAATTGACAGTTATACTATCCTCATTGCATACAGCTGGGTGTCCATAAGTCCATGCATAGTCAACATAGATAAGAATCGAGTCAATGCGGGATCGGGTTCCAGGCAGGGGCGGAGTCTGAGTCTCTATCTTATGCACCGATAAAATCATATCGCTTTCAGGGATCGTACCAAAAAAAGAATTCCCGCCTTCAAAATCAGAATAGCTGCCTTGCTCAACGGCATATTGCAGTGTATGAGTTTGTGCTAAATCATATAGTGTATTGATATCATCTGTGCTTCTCAAATTAAGAAAATCCCCTGGGATTCCAGCATTTATCAAAAATTCAACTTTAGTATCTTGTGAGTAGACTTGTAAGTCATCCATAGATTCAGCCGCACAGGCCGAGGGAAAACAAAGCACAAACAGCCAAATGAAAGTCAGCATCAATAATATTTTTTTCTTTTTCATAATAGCCTCCTGTATTTATACCATGATTATTGCCGAAGTCTGCTCCGAGCAAGCCGCAACACACTTCCCTGCTGTCCTTTATGATAGCCCTTCCAAAATATAGTATCAATAGTATTTGAGTTTACATCCATGTAACTTTTGGTTTACATCAGCAAAACAGCAGTCTCTTATGGACTTTTTCTCATAAGAAACCGTTATTGCAACTCATACCGCTTCAACATCGCGTTAAACCACTCCGGCAGGCGGGCCTCCACTGTCATGTGCTCCCCGGTGGAGGGGTGGTTAAACGTGAGCTGGGCGGCGTGGAGGCATTGGCCCGCCAAGCCGGGTACGGGCTTTTTGGCCCCGTACACCACGTCCCCCAGCAGGGGGTGGCCCAGGTAGGCCATGTGGACGCGGATCTGGTGGGTGCGGCCCGTCTCCAGGCGGCAGATAATGTGGGAGTGGCTGTTCCGGGCGTCGATGACCTGCCAGTGGGTAATTGCCTCCCGCCCGTCCGGGGTGACCGCCATGCGCTTGCGGTCAGCGGGGTGCCGTCCGATGGGGGCGGAGACGGTGCCGCTATCCTCCCGGAAGGTGCCCACCGCCACCCCGTGGTACAGCCGGAACAGGGAGTGATCCTGCAATTGCGCGGCCAGGGACAGGTGGGCTTTGTCGTTCTTCGCGGCGATGAGCAGGCCCGAGGTGTCCCGGTCAATGCGGTGGACGATGCCGGGACGCAGCTCTCCATTGATTCCGGAGAGGGAATTTTTGCAGTGATATAACAGCGCGTTGACCAGTGTGCCGTCCGGGTGCCCCGGCGCGGGGTGTACCACCATACCCACCGGCTTGTTCACCACGATGACGTCGCCGTCCTCGTACACCACGTCCAGCGGGATATCCTGGGGGATCAGGTCGATGGGCTCGGGCTGGGGCGGCGAGATGAGCAGCTCGTCCCCCGGCTGGAGCTTGGCGTTTTTCTTCAACGCCTTGCCGTTCTGGGTCACCCGGCCCTCCTCCAGCCAGCGCTGGGCGGCGGAGCGGGTGAGCCCGTCCAGGGCGGCGGCCAGCACCGCGTCCGCACGGCCCGGTTCAGTTACCGTCAGGGGGAAGCTGATCGGCTCCATCGGGCTCGTCCTCCTTCTTTTCGTCCTTGCCCACGTACAGCAGCACATACAAAAACAGCAGGGGCACACCGATGGTAATGCAGCAGTCGGCCACGTTGAACACAGGGAAGTCCATGAAGGTGGTCTGGAACATATCGGTGACACAGCCGAACACCGCCCGGTCAATGAGGTTGCCCACACCCCCCGCCAGCACCAGGGCGGCAGACCACAGCCCCAGGCGGTTTTTGAAGAACCCCTTCACGATGAGCCAGCACATGACCAGCACCACCACGGCGGAGGTGAGGGTGAGCAGCCAGGTGTGCCGGCGCAGGATGGAGAAAGCCGCGCCGGTATTCTGGACATAGGTCAAATCCATGACATATGGGATAAAGGGGATGGCCGCGCCCAGGCCAATGTTGGCGCGGACGAGGTATTTGACGATCTGGTCGATGACCACCAGGGCGGCGGCGAGGATGGCGTAAAACATGAGATCAGCCTTTCCTATTTTATTCTTTGGGTTGCCATAACGTACGTTCAGGGTAACGGTCATGGGGCACAATTACTTTAATATGTGAGCTTCCGTTGTAAGGCGTAAAGAAAAACACATCAATAAAAAGGCAAAACAACTCAATAATTTCAATTTCTTCGCTCTTGTCATAGTTAATATCATAGGTGAGCGGCTGGCTTTTCAGCCATTCCTCGCACCGCTTGGTATAGAGAGCGACCTGCATACCATTCTTCATCAGAGAAAACCGATTGCCTTTATGGACGAACAATTGGTAAACATCATCGCGTATCACAAAGCTGCTGATGGGCTTTACCCATTTTTCCCGCGCGTATCCAATCTCTATATCATCTTCAAAAATAGCGTATCGTCCGTTTAGGAGTGTAGCAATAATCAGTGAAAAAAGCGGCAGGCAGTTTCTCAGGAACCAGATAAACCGATCATTTTCTTTAAACCGATATTTGGGGACGCTATTTTGATAAACCACGATTTCATCCATCAAAAAGCCGTGCGTGTACCGGGAGGTTCCAATCATGGTCCCGTCCCGAAAAAACTGATGGAGCTTTTCCGTCTGTTCCCTGTGTATGGTGGTTTTTGGCATGGCGGCACCCCCTGGCACGGTCAGCCATCTCCAGGCGGGATGCCCAACTCCCGGCACTTTTCCAGTGCCAGGTCGTGATTCTGCTCTGCCGCCTGCTGATACCAGTATTTCGCCATATCAAGGTCGGCTTCTGTTCCGATTCCTTCCTCATAAAAGAAGGCGAGGTTATACTGGCCGTCCCGGTCCCCGTGCTCAGCGGCCCGTTTCGTCCACTCAAACGCTTTGGGCAGGTCTTTCTCCACACCTAAGCCATCATAATAGAAATATCCCACCTGGCATTCCGCCAACGGGTAACCGGCCTCGGCCAGCGCTAAATGGCCCACGAAACATTTTTCGTACTGCTCTGTTTTGAAATATTCCTCAATCAAGCGATTGCACTCGTCAAATTCCTTACACGGTTTGTAGTATCCCATAACGCACCTCTCTGGACAATTTTACAGCCACTGGATAAACGCGGTCTTATCAATGCAGTTATAACCGGCATGGGTGTAAAAATCCAGCGTCTTTTGCTCTTTTGATCCGGTCAGCAGCATCATTTTAAAGCAATTCTGCTGTTCTGCCACAGCTTTCGCGTAATCCAGGCACTGGGTGGCATAGCCCTTCCCCCTGTGTTCCGAATGTGTAACCACATTCTCCACAAAGGCGTAGGGGCGCACATTCCGGGTCAGGTTGGGGATGACGACGCAGACGCAGGAGGCGACAATTTTCCCGTCCACCTCGTTGACGATCAGGTGGTGGTTTTCGTCTTGCAGGATCTGATCCCATACCGCCGCCAGATGTTCCGATGCCTCCGGCACCGACGTCTCATGAAGGCACAGATATAATTCCAATATTTCAGTCAAATCCTCGCGTTCCGCCTCTCGTATCATAGCAAGAAACCCCCACAAACAAAAAATAACTGCCAGGGCCGAAACCCTGGCAGTTATTATATCACAGCTTTTATGATTTGGAAAGGGCCTCGTCAATGGCCTTCGCGGCGGTCTTGCCTGCGCCCATGGCCAGGATAACGGTGGCCGCGCCGGTCACCGCGTCGCCGCCGGCGTACACGTTCTCCCGGCTGGTCAGGCCGTTCTCGTCGGCGATGATGCCGCCCCACTTCTCGGTCTCAAGCCCCTCGGTGGTGGACTTGATCAGCGGGTTGGGGCTGGTGCCCAGGGCCATGATGACGCAGTCCAGCTCGATGTCGAACTGGCTGCCCTCCTTGACGATGGGGCGGCGGCGTCCGGAGGCGTCCGGCTCGCCCAGCTCCATCTCCACGCAGCGGATGCCCGCCACGGAGCCGTTCTTGGGGTCGCGGGGGTCGTCCGGGTTGTGGTAGCCCAAAATCTCGGTGGGGTTGGTGAGGGTCTTGAAGATGATGCCCTCCTCCTTGGCGTGCTCCACTTCCTCGGCACGAGCGGGCAGCTCGGCCTCAGAGCGGCGGTAGACGATGTACACCTCGGCGCCCAGCCGCTTGGCGCAGCGGGCCGCGTCCATGGCCACGTTGCCGCCGCCCACGACAGCCACGCGGGTGGAGTGCTGAATGGGGGTGTCCGCGCCGTCCTTGTACGCCTTCATCAGGTTGATGCGGGTGAGGAACTCGTTGGCGGAGTACACGCCCTTCAGGTTCTCGCCGGGGATGTTCATGAACTTGGGCAGGCCCGCGCCGGAGCCGATGAACACCGCCTCAAAGCCGAATTCCTCCTTCAGCTCGTCGATGGTGATGGCGCGGCCGATGACCATGTTGGTCTCCACCTTCACGCCCAGCTCCTTGAGGGTGTCCACTTCCTTCTGCACGATGGACTTGGGCAGACGGAACTCGGGGATGCCGTACACCAGCACGCCGCCCGCCAGATGGAGGGCCTCGAACACGGTGACCTCATAGCCCTTCTTGGCCAGGTCGCCGGCGCAGGTCAGGCCGGCGGGGCCGGAGCCAATAACGGCGACTTTATGGCCGTTGGAGGCGGGGGGGACGGCCTTCTCGGTGGCGTTGGCGTTATGCCAGTCGGCCACGAAGCGCTCCAAGCGGCCGATGCCCACCGGCTCATTCTTGATGCCGCGGACACACTTGGACTCGCACTGGCTCTCCTGGGGGCACACCCGCCCGCACACGGCGGGCAGCGCGCTGTCCTTGGCAATGATCTGGTAGGCCGCCTCGAAGTCGCCCTCGGCGACCTTGGCGATGAACTCGGGGATGTTAATCTGCACGGGGCAGCCGGACACACAGGGGCGGTGCTTGCAGTTCAGGCACCGCTGGGCCTCGTCAATGGCCTGCTCGCGGGTGTAGCCCAGGGCCACCTCGTTGAAGTTGCACGCCCGGACCTGGGGGTCCTGATGGGGCATGGGGTTTTTATCTGGTCTCATATTCGGCATCTTACTTTACCTCCTGCTTGAACAGGTTGCAGGCCGCCTCATGGGCGTGCCGCTCAAAGTCCTTGTACATGGCGCCGCGGGCCATGGCCTCGTCAAAGTCCACCTTGTGGCCGTCAAACTCCGGGCCGTCCACGCAGGCGAACTTGGTCTCGCCACCCACGGACAGGCGGCAGCCGCCGCACATACCAGTGCCGTCGATCATGATGGGGTTCATGGACACCACGGTGGGGATGTCGTACTGCTTGGTCAGCTGGCAGACGAACTTCATCATAATCACCGGGCCGATGGTAATCACCCGGTCATACTTGGCCCCCGCCTCGATCTGCTCGCGCAATAGGTCGGTGACCAGGGCCTTCTTGCCGTAGGAGCCGTCGTCGGTGCCGATGATCAGGTTGGTGGAGGCGGCGCGGAACTCGTCCTCCAGGATCACCAGATCCTTATTGCGGAAGCCCACGATGAGATCCACGTGGCAGCCCACGTCGTGGAGCTTCTTGGCCACGGGGTAGGCGATGGCGGTGCCCACGCCGCCGCCCACGACGGCGACGCGCCCCAGGCCCTCGGTCTCGGTGGCCCGGCCCAGGGGGCCCACGAAGTCCTGGAGGAACTCTCCCTCCTCCTTGTGGTTGAGCTTTTCGGTGGTAGCGCCTACCACCTGGTAGATGATGGTAACGGTGCCGGCCTGCCGGTCAAAGTCGGCGATGGTCAGGGGGATGCGCTCACCCTCCTCGTCCACCCGGAGGATGATAAACTGGCCGGGCTCCGCCTTGCGGGCCACGGCGGGGGCCTCGATCTCCATCAGGGAGACGGTGGGATTGAGCACCCGTTTTTTCACGATCCGATACATAGCTTCTCCTCTTTCCTATGGTTTCGATCCATTCCAATCATCAGCGCCCTTGATCATTGCCGGTACGCCATGGGCTGATTGTCAGCATTATAACACTCTTATTCCTATCCGTCAATTTGATTCCGCTGGAAAATGTCCATGAATTGTCCATCGGCGCATTCTTTGTGGGCCGCGGGATGATCCTGCGGTCCGGTGATGTGCTTATGGCGGCGGGCTATCCCCTGCCCATCCTGTTTGGGGACTATCAGTCCCTCCAGCTCTATTTGAAGGCGGAATAAGATCAGGGCGGTCGCTCAGCCGCCCGCCCTGATTTTGTTTTGTATCCGCCACTCCCTCGGGGAGACGCCGTACCGCTTTTTGAACGCCCGGGAGAAATGGAGCTGGTTGGGGTATCCGCAGGAGGCCGCGATGTCCCCGATGGACGCCTTGGTGATCTGCATCTGCTCGGCCGCCTTGGACAGCCGCAGGCGGATGAGAAACTCCTGGGGCGGGCAGCCCATGCTCTCCCGAAACAGCTTGCTGAAGTAACTGCGGTTGAGCTTGCATACGTCGGCCACCTCCTCCACCGTTACCTCCCTCCGGTAGTTATGCTCCATAAAGGTCACCGCCTCCTGAATGTAGAAATCCTGGAGGCGGGCGCCATGGAGCTCCCGGCGGGTGGATGAGGACTGGATCAGCGCGTCCAGGAACAGGCACAGGTGGCCGACGATGTGGAGGGTGGACGCCTTGGAGTGATCCGCGATGTAGAGCATGGTATCCCGCACCGGCTCGGCCAGGGCCAGGCTTTTCGGCTGGTATATGGGCTGGGCCTCGCCCAGCCCGGCGGCGGAGAGGTACTCCTCCGCCCGCAGGCCGCCGAACTCCAGCCAGACATATTTCCACGGATCGTGCTTGTCGGCGTAGTAGGTATTCACCTGCCCCGGGCAGATGAGAAAGCCCTGGTTGGCCTCCAGGGCGTAATGCTGGGTCACGCCGTCGGGGCCGTTGGAGTCGAGACAGCCCTTGCCGGAGACGACATAGTGGAACAGGAAGTGGTTTCGCACAAAGGGCCCGAAGGAGTGCAGCGGCGCGCACTGTTCCCAGCCATATTGGAACAGCCGCAGATCCATAAAGTTTTCATTCGGAAACACGGAAAAGGAGAAGTCCTGCATATCCGGGCACGTCCTCTCTCGCCGGGAAGCCGGCGGTGAAGCTGGTCGAGAAAGCTTTGGCAAAATTATCATAACACAAGAACGCCCCAAAACCAACCCTAAAAAGGAGCCGGAACCCTATGAACGGCATGGAGCGCCGCCGGGGGACGAGCCTGTGCCTGCAGGGCGGGCAGTCTTTGAGGAATGAAACCGCAGGCAAGCCAATACATCATAAGAGCGGCCCCCATCGGTTGATGGGGCCGCTTTTACTTTTCCAGGGAAAATAGGCGGAATAGCACTT
This sequence comes from uncultured bacterium, assembly GCA_947176765.1. Lineage (GTDB taxonomy): Bacteria > Bacillota > Clostridia > Oscillospirales > Oscillospiraceae > Enterenecus. The sequence continues at coordinate 20,843 of CAMWRX010000030.1, read as the reverse complement.
GATAATCTCCCATATAAATGATATGATGATAAATATCAATGTAGGATGGGTTATTGCGGTTAACAGGAGACGATTGCCACCGCGAATACGCAATTCAAAAAAGGTAGGGGATAGAATGTCCATTTTTGATTATTTTACCTCAAAACCAGCGGACGAGCAGGAACGGAAATCGTTTTCCCCCAATTCCTACAAAAAGCTGTTTTCAGACCTGGACGCAAAAGGCGACGAGCTGAAGGCGCAGCATCCGGATGACGGCAAAAAAGTGGATCATTTTATCAAGGCCGTAAAGGACGCGTACAAAGCCCGATGCAAAAAGGCGCCGGATGGCAATCTACAGCTTTTGAAGGCGAAGGCCTGCTTTTTTCTGACAACGGATCGGATGAGTGCCTATGCGTGCCTGCTCCCGCCGGAGAACGGCGGGGAAGCGCTTACCTTGGAAGAGTTCCTGGAAGATATGCGCTATGAGGGCATTAACTATGGCATTTTACAGGAAGAGATCCCGCAGGAGCTGGCGTGCGGATATTTTCGCATATTCCCGATCGCACGGGGAACGTCACCCAAAGCGGGAGAAGACGGCAAGGTGACAGAGCTTTTCCAGCGGAACAAGACGATGTGTTTGGAAATACAGAATGAAGGCCAGGTGGATTTCAGCCAGGACATCCCTTTGCAGCCCGTTCGGAAAGGGGCGGTCATCTGTTTGATCCGGCCCGCAAAGCCGGGGACGGACGGTATGGATGTGACGGGGCGCGAGCTCCCCTGTCCACAGGCCGTCAGCGCCAATATCCCCCAAGGGGAGAACACCGTCATCAGCAGAGGTGGACAGGCTCTCACAGCAGATGTGGACGGGATTCTATACATTCAAAATGACCTGTTCTGCATCCATGAGCAGAAAATCATCGACGGTGATGTAGACCAATTTCATGGCGTGTTGCAGATTTCCGGCAATCTCTACATCGGTGGGAATGTGGACGGCGGGGTCAATATAGAGGCGTCCGGTGATATTGTAATCAACGGGAAGCTGGGGCAGGCCCGGGTGATCTCTATGGGCGGAACGATCCATGTCCAACAGGGCATTTACGGAACAAGCGGCAAAACCTTTTTAAGCGCAGCCCGCCATGTGCAGTCCCCTGTGATAGAGTGGGCGGAAATTACCGCCGGAGCCAACGTAGTCGCGGAAATGATCTCCAACAGCACGATCCATTGTGAAGACACGGTTTATGCCCTGACTGGGCGTGGAATGATCACAGGCAGCGTGATTCGGGCGGGAGACAGTATCCTGTGCCTGCGGGTCGGCAATCTGGCCGGGGATCGCAGCCAGTTTTCGGTTGGCTATCCCCCGCACACCCCCGAGTCGTGGCACCGGGTAAAGACAGAATTGGCGGAGGTTCAATCGACCATTAAAAAGCTGTGGGCAAACATCAGCGACTTGCGGAAAAAGGGCAGCCGAATTTCGGACGTAGAGAAATCGGTGCTGGATCAACTCGTGGTGCAGCGGAACCTTTATATTGAAAAACGGGACGGTTTGACATCGGAACTGGCTTGTTTGGATAAGATACTGGACAAAAAAAGCACCGGGAGAATAAAGTGCGAAAAACTGTATCCTTATGTGACCGTTCGGATCGGCAGGCTGACGGAAGAAATCACCACAGCGGAGGAAAACTGCAACATCCATATTGTAGGAAATAGAATGCTCTTAAAGTAAGGATCGGTCTATTTTATGCGGCAAAGCGCCGCCAGAATTTATTGTCGCGGGCAGGCAATGAGCGGGGATATCCTTTTGGACATCCCCGCTCACTTGTCGCAAATGCCCCAGCCCCCGAACCGGCCACCCCTGCGTTTAGGCGAACACGCCTTGCGGCTTGGATAATATACAATAAATTCTCAATTCTGATTCTCCGTAAAGCGGGAAGATTCGGCGCGCCGAACTTTATCAAGCACAACAGCCTTATCGACCCTCCGTTTGCTGATTGCGGAGGAGTGCTACGCCTGTCATCAGGGCCAGAACAACGACAGCGTGGCCTATGAAGCGTCTATCAAGTCTCAGCTGAAGGGTGTGGAAGGCAAGCTCGCCAATCTTTTGAAAGCCCTTGAAACAGGCATTTTCAACGATACGACGGCGGAGCGCATGAAGGTGCTGGAAAGTCAAAAAAGTATGCTAAGTGATGCGCTTCTGGCAGAGCAGAACCGCAAGAAATACAATTTGAGCCTGTCCGATATTGTAAAATTCCTGGACAGCATCAACGCATAAGAAAGCGGCCCTCAATGGGGGCCGCTCCTGTTATATATGTTCCTGGTTTCGCTTCCATTCCTCAAGGAGTCAGAGAGGTTGCCCCTTCCCCCATCGGTGTGGTAGAATTTCAAAGAAGAAGATCGAAATTTATGACATCCTGTTGACTTGCAATAATTTTACATTTATAATGCGTTCAGCATGACGGCAGGTGCATACTATTAGAGATTGGCTTCTTCTGTGCGTATTCCTTGGCTTTTTAGGTGCTCACAAATTCTACGAAAGAAAAATTGGAATGGGTATATTGTATATATTCACATTCGGAATATTTGGGATTGGATGGCTCATTGACATCATAACAATCCTTTTCAAACCAGTCATATACTACGTATAAAAGAAGGTCGGCATATAACCCAACCGCCTGAGGGCGAAAGGAAGAGAAAGAGGGCCATCACATGAAAGTTTGGAAGATCGTCTCCGGCGTCCTGTCTATCGTCATCAGCCTGTATGTCGTGTTCCAGTCCTTCTTCGCCGGGGTCTACAACATCCTAAGCGGGAACGGGCAATCATCGGGCACCGCTGGCATTGTGGTGGCTATTGTTATGTTCACTGGCGGCATCGTTTCTCTCGCCACCAGCAACGGGAGCAGGGGTGGGGACGCCGCAATCGCGATCCTGTATGGTGTCGGCGCGCTCACTGGCTTCTTTGGAGCCGGGATCTTTTTAGACCTCTATGTGTGGGCCTCCTGGTGTCTGTTGTGCGCCATCCTGGCCCTGGTAGACTTCGTTCGCATCAGCCGATATAACGGCAATGAGGACGTTGCCGTTACGGTGCGCCCCACCGCGAATATGCGGAGCGGCCCAGCAACCTTCCAAGATGTCATTCTGGAGCCGGATCCCAGGAGGAGAGACGCCGCCATTGACGCTCTCCCCGAGCGTCAGGCGAAGAACTACTTAAAGCAAGCCCTTAACGTACTCGTTCCCCGGCAGATGGCCGGCGGAACGGACGATGATGTGGGCCTTGTCAAAGCCCTAATCGTTATTTTGGTCATCATCGCCGTTTTTATCGTCGGTGTCATCGGTTTTGGGATCTTTTCGTCTATGTCCGGGGATGGGCGAACGGTCAATTCTGCGCCGCCGGTCACAAGTAAAGATGTTCAATCAAGCGAAGCTGTGCAGAGCCGGGCGGTCGAATCGGCTGATATCCCGTCTGCCGGAACGGGAACGCTCGGAGATTATTATGTTGAGATTAAAAGCGCCTTTCTCTCTAATGATTATGCTGGGGATCCCGTTATCATCATAACGTATGAATGGACAAACAACAGCGATAGCACTACAAGCGCCGCGGTTGCCTTGATGGAAAAGGCGTTCCAAAATGGTGTGCAGATTGATCGGGCCACAGCTTACTCCGACATACCTGGCTACGAATCCGGCACCTCAATGCGCGACCTTCGGCCTGGGGCAACAACGGAGGTTCAGTGTGTGTTTGGCCTCCCGGATGAAGCTGCCGTTGTAGAGTTTGAGATCTCCGAATTTATCAGCTTTTCCACCGATACGGTCACAATGGTTTTTGATCCGGCCTCCCTCAATGCGGTGGAGTGATGCAGGCATGACCACCACCATCCTGGATGAATACATCCTCCCTATCCTCACCCGCTACATAGACCGCTATCGCTGGAGCTGGAATATCTCCATGCGGCTCATCAATATGTACTATGGGACGGAGTATACCGAAAAAGATCTGAAAAAGCTGTATCGTCAGCATAAATAAGAAGCGTTGCCAATGCCGTACTATCAAATAAAAAGCGGAGGTGTCTGTTATGAAACTGTTTATCAGCTGGTCTGGCGAGTTCAGCAAAAAAGTGGCGGAACGGCTTAGCATATGGATCCCCACCATCATTCAATCCGTTAACGTGTTTTACTCTCCTGACGACATTGCGAAGGGTGAGAATTGGAGCAACCATCTGGACAAGGAGTTAAAAGAGAGTTCCTTTGGCGTCATTTGCCTGACGCCCGAAAACGTGACGGCTCCATGGATTCACTTTGAGGCTGGGGCACTGGCAAAATCCCTGGATACCCGAATATCCGCCATCCTGCTGGGAGTCAATCCCTCCGAGGTGCAAGGACCGCTCTCGCGTTATCAGAATACGGTCTTTGAGAAGGAGGACTTTTACAAACTGTTCCTATCGATTGACGAGGCCAGCGAAAACAGGCTGAAGCCTTCAATCTTGAGAAACGCTTTTGATAACGCTTGGGACAAACTCTATGCCGAGATCAGCCAAATCATTAGCATCTATCCAACATCTCCCACGGAAGAACCCGTTGAGCGAGACGCCAACAGCGATGCCATCCAGGAAATACTGCGCCTTGTCCGCAGAATGGACAACAATTCGCCAGCTGGAAATGAGATAATAAAAACAGTTTATACTCCCCCTTCCACTGCACTTACTAATACGGACGCTATCGTTTCGGTGATGGTCTCCGCTCAAAGCGATTGTGTCGAGGAAGCGATTTCAATTATCGATCGCTACATTACTCCCGGCATTGACCGTTCACTCGCATACCGCGTTTTAAGGGGCAGCGGAAGTTGCTATTGTATCATTTACCAATCCGCATTAGAGACTGTACGGCAGCAATTGAGCGCTATTGGCGCGAGTATAACTTTGAAGTGACCGCTATATCTAAAAATACGAACCGCATCGAATCCTCCGCCGTCCAGCGGGCCGCCACGCGTCAGCACTGAGGAGCAGGCCATGCACAGCCTATCCCTCACCGCCCAGGAGGTTCAGCGGATCCTGGATGCCCACCACGTCCAATGGATCGCCACGGAGGAGAACTACGACACCACCACCGCCAACGGGCGGCTCCACCTCAACATCAAGCTGTCTATTACCCAGGACGAATCCGACCGCACGTCTGAGCGTATCAAGTTCGTGTTCGACAACAAGGTGAAGCGGGGCGGGGTAATCAGCGGAAAGGTGCCGCTGGGCTACAAAATCGAGAATAAGAGACTGGCCATCGACCCGCAGACCGCCCCTATTGCACAAGATATTTTCCAGCAGTATACCGTGATCCGTTCCGTCCGTGCGCTCCGGGAATATGTTCTGAATAAATACGGTCTGACTTACGCACAAACCGGAATTCGGGCCCTTCTTGATAACGAGCGTTATATTGACCGCGCCCATGGGCAGGACGATTTTTGCCCCCCACTCATCTCTCCCGAGCAGTTCCAGCAGGTACAGAAGTTGCTTGCCCAACGGGCTCAGCGGAATCTCGCCCGCTTGGATCGGGTGTACCTGTTTACCGGCCTGGTTCGCTGCGCGGAGTGCGGCAACAGCCTGAGCGCCCACGTGGTGGGGCAGAAATATACATACTACCGCTGCACAAAATATGAACAGCTCCACCTGTGTCCACACAAAAAAAGAACCAGCGAGCTGGTTCTGGAATAATGGCTGCTGGATAACCTGATCGACAGCTTTGAGGCGTACAATCTCTCCATCAAGGAGGGCGTCTCCCTCGCCCGCCCCCAGGTTGATGAGCTCAAGATCAGGCGGAAGATGGAAAAGCTAAGGTATTTTTCTCATGTGATTAATTCGCATATATTTACATATCCTTTGCATAGTTTTTTTAATCATTCACGCTCTTGCGAAAACCGCGGTGACGGTGATGATGTCATCGTCGATCTCCGCAAAAATCTCGCCGTTCATCCTGCGCATAAGCTGTCTGCAAATATAAAGTCCCAACCCGCTGCCGCGAATGTTTTTCGCATTTGCACCACGCCAAAAACTTTCGAAAATATGTGGCAAATCGTCCCTGCCGAGCGTACAGCCACTGTTCCTAATCGCAATTTGGACGCATTCGTCGTCCCCTGGGAAAACCAATTCCACGCGTCTGCCATCGCCGTATTTGAGGGAGTTTTCCATAACGTTTTGCAGCACTTCAACGCTCCTGCTCAAATCCCCTGAGAGCAGGCAATTTTTATATTCTCCGATCATAAAATCTGTTTTAACAAGCGCCAGTTTTTCCCTATAATATCCCGTGATTTTTTCGATAAGCTCCGAAAGATAAAACTCACCCATATTCACTTCAAGGCTAAGGAAATCTTCTCTTGACGCCGTTATGATCTGCGAAACATAGCTCTCGATCTCGTTCGCTTTTTCGTTGATGTTTTCAGCGATCTTGTGCTGCTTTTCCGTGTCCGAATACAAATTTTTCGACAGTGCTGCCGAGTACAATTTTATCGCAGAAAGCGGCGTTTTAATATCGTGCGAGAGCGATAACAGCAGTGTTTTCTTTTCTTTCTGCATTTCCAATTCGCGCTGCTTTTGCTGTTCGATATTTTCACGAAGAATATCGATCCCCCAAAGAAATTTTCCGAAAAAACGGTTTTTCGTTTCCTTAACCGGCATGGTGAGATTACCCTTTGAAAGCTCGTAGGGGATGTCGCTTAGACGTTCAAAGGGCATAAGAATTGCGAATTTTGTGTAAAGCATAACCGTGATGAGCAAAATCGCCATAACGCCGAGAACGGCATTTACAATTCCTGTAAGATATGTTTTGTTGGAGTAGCCGTTTGTATTGTAATCGAAACGATAAAGTTCCCCGTTTATTTCACAGATAACATAGTCGCTGTCCGTGCTGTAAAATTTTTCTCCGTATCGCTCAATATTTGTTACATACTCACATTCGGAAATGTCAGCAGAACCGTTCGCTTCCATTTCACGAACAAGACGGCTTATCTCTACGCGGTATAGTCTGCCGCCGTCGGCCTTATCGGCAGCGAGGACCATGTTCATGACAACAAACAATAGGATTATGGCAACCGCAACTGCCGAGAGAATCCTGTTAAACGCTTTCATATTTATAACCCACTCCCCATACGGTAACGATTCTTTTAGGTTTTTTGGGGGTGTCCTCGATTTTTTGCCGCAGCCGTTTTATGTGTACCGTCAGTGTCTGCTGCTCTGAAACGCTGTCGCTGCCCCAGACCTGTCCAAAAATATATTCCTTGCTTAACGTCCTGCCCTTATTCTCCATCAAAAGCAGAAGCAGATCAAATTCCTTCGTGGTCATTTCGAGTTCCTGTTCATTTTTGTAAACGGTACGGCTCGCCCTATTGATGCGTATATTGCCGTCGGTAATTTCGTCAAAAGCGTACCGCCGCTTGAAAATCCCGCTTATTTTTGCCAGCATGATATCAATATCGTATGGCTTTTCAATGTAGTCGTCTGCGCCGAGATTCAGTCCGTTCAGTTTATCCTCCTTTTCCGTTTTCGCACTTACAATCAGTACGGGCGTGTTGCTTTCTGTACGGATTTTTTCCAGAACATAAAATCCGTCCTTATCAGGCAGCATGATATCCAGCACGACAAGCCTTGCGCCGTACCTTTCGTACAGCAGCAAGGCTTTTTCGGCTGTTTGAACCGCCGATACCGTATAATTCTCTGCACGGAGAAAATCACACAGCAGATCGGCAAGCTCCTTGTTGTCCTCAACAATCAGAATATCCATATTACCAGCCTAACTCCAGAAGCCAGTTATTCAACGCGCGCTCCCGTTCTCTCATCTGCGTGGAACAGCTGCTTAAATCATACTCTCCCTTGATGTTTCCGTCAACAATATACATGACCCTTGTACATTTTGCCGCAACCTTAACGTCGTGGGTAACGAGCATGATCGTCGTTCCCTCGGAATTTAATTTTGCAAGCTCTCCCATTACCTCGTCGGAGGAAGCGCGGTTCAAAGCCCCCGTCGGCTCATCAGCAAAAATCATTTTCGGGTCGTTTATCATACTGCGGCAGATGCACGCCCGCTGAAGCTGACCGCCCGAAACCTCGTTGATGTCGTTGTCGGCAATGTCGATGATGCCGAGCCTGCGCATGAAATCCTGGCCGCGCCGCGCTGTTTCCTTGCGGGGTTCACGCAGCTTTTTGGATTGCGTTGCGGGAAGTATAATATTATCCAATATCGTGAGGTTTTTCAGCATATACATCTGCTGGAAAATGAAGCCCATTTCGTCAAGGCGCAGGTCTGCAAGTTCTCTTTCACCCATTTGGGCAATATTTTTCCCACAGAAGCTCACCTCCCCTGCGGTAAGCTCATCCATGCCCGAAACCGCGTACAGCAGCGTGGATTTCCCGGAACCCGACGGCCCCATAACAGCGACCATTTCTCCCTCGCTAATCGTAAAATTTATGTTTTTCAGTACGTTGTTCTGCCGCTTGTTTACGATATACGTTTTGCAGAGGTCTTTTACTTCGAGAATATTCATATCAGATTTCCTTTCTTATTCTATATTAGCTGTGTCCAAGGACTTTATTTTTTTGGTATACAGCGAGGTGAGGAATGCGCTTGCCGTGGTCGCGGCAAGAAGAATAAGCGGGAAAACAAGGAACATTTCAAACGGGCTGATCACATAATTAACGGCAAGCTCCATTCCCATCATTTTGAAAATCGGATCAATGAAAAGATGCGTCAGCGGCAGGGCGAAAAGCTCCGCTGCAATGACCGTCAGACCGCCGACGAAAACAAAGCGTAAGGTGTGGTAAGCGTAGATTTTCCCGTCTCGTATGCCCATCGCTTTCATAAGGGCAATTTCGCCCTGCTCCTTAACGATAAAGGAGCGCTCCATCAGCACGGTGATCAGCGCCGCTAAAAGGATCGTGAGCACAGCAACCATTTGTTTTACCGTATCCATCGTATCCGTAACTTTGAGTTCATCCGATATACATTCGGCGCGGTTCTTAACGCCGTCAAATTCGGGATAAAGCTCTTGAATTATTTCCATACGGCGGGCGATTTCCTTTCGATTGGGAGCGTCGGTGAATTTAATTAGTGTGAAAATCGCGGCCTGCGCTTGTATGTAATTTATCTCCTCGTCCTCATGAAGTCGCACACCCTCGCCCATATTATTCATGGACTGAAAAAGCGCCGTTATGATATATTCCCTGTCACCGTCGATGGTTTTTATGGTAATTGTATCGCCGATATTCGCGTTCAGCTTATTGGCCGCAAGACGGGTCAACGCAACCTCACCGGCGGACCGCGGCGGCGTGCCTTCGATGTACTCGTACATATCCGCGGTAGTTCCCGTGCCCTGATAGATGAAAATGCTGCTCTCATTTTCACCGTGTGACACGGGCAGATTGAACTGCATTTCCTGCATACAGTGCGCGGGCATACTGTTCTCTGCGAGATTTTCCTCCATATCCGACAGGTATTCTCTCAGCTTTTCGTGTCCGTCCTCCGTCATAAACTCCATTGCCTTGCACTTTGCCGATACGTCGAAGTCCGCAAGACCGAAAGCGTTGGCGAACGTACCGCCTTTCATCGTGGAAACTGTTGCTGAAAGAATCAGCAGAAGCGACACACAAAGGAAGAAAGCGAAGGTGATGATACCGAAGCGTTTCGGACTGCTTACGATATCGTTCAGCGCGAGAAACGGTGCTGCGGGAAGCTTTGATCTCCCAAGGCTCATCAGGCTCTTTTTGCGGAAGCGCTCGCCCGTCTGACCGTTTCGCACCGCGTCAATGGGCGACATCTTTCCGACCTTGCCCGTACAGCCGTAGCAGAACAGCATGATGACACCCACCATAAGCACCGCGCAAAGGACGTTGACAAAAGCCGCGTTTTGATTGCTTATCATAATGGATTTAGAGGAAACGCTCATCAGCATTTCAGCGAAAGGAAAGCTGAGCGCGAGACCGATCACCGCGCCGATCACGGAAAGCGCCACGTATTTTGCAAGGTACAGTCCTTTGATCTTTCGATTGCGGATACCGACCGCTTTCATCACGCCGATTTCGCGGAACTCCTCGGTAAGCGTGAACGCAATGGTAAACCGCAGGATCACAAACGCGACGGCTACAAGAATAAGGCTCACCACAAGGAGGATACCGACCACCATCATATCAAAAACATAAGAAAATTTGAGCAGCGTTTTATCCCCTGTCAAAATGGCGCTGTTGATAAACGGCTTTAGTTCGGAGAGCATTTTTTCCATATCCGAGGTGCGTATGTAAACCAGCTCGCCGCCGTAAAATTTCTCAACATTATCCGCGGAGATGAATTTTTCAAAGTCCCCGGCATTTATGATATAACGCTGTATGGACAGTCCGCTTGATCCAAGGACCGCGTCCCTGACACCGCCCGCGAATGTAAACGTACAGCTTATGCCGCCCAGCTCTACAATTATTTTATCTCCGATCTCGAGTCCGATATCCTCCGCCATGCCCGCCGTTGTATAAAATTCGCCGCGCTTTACCGATTTAAGAATACCGCCGTCGTCAAGAATATAATTCATGGACATATCCCCGTCACTTTGAAGAAAAATATAGCCTATGCGTGAAGCGGTTTTCCTTTCATCCTCAAAGGTGATATTGGCGGACTCGATATTCAGTATTTTTTCCTTGCTGAAGCGTTCCACCGAAGCGGCAGAATTTAAGATTTCGTCAACATCGACCGCACCTGATTTATTCATTGTCATCACGAGATAATCGGGCGCATTAGCCATTTCAAGATAATCGTCAAGCGCCGTTGTAACGCTTATGATGTTATTCACGCCCGACGATACGAACATTGACGCAAGTATGATAAATACAAGCAAAATCACGTTCATCGCCTTTTTGCGTTTCAGGTCTTTTTTCAGTATTTGTAAATACATTTCCGCCGCTCCTTTCGCGTTGTGATTTCATTGTAGCATAGAAGTTATTAAACAATCCTTAAATCGGTTTGCGGCAATCAAATTATAGCATGATGATGAAAATCGTTTACCCATGGCCCGCGCTTTATTCCCATCCCTCCGGGACTTCTACGCCAACCCGGAAGGACAAGCGGCGTTTGAGGAATGGAAGCGGAACCAGCCCCATGAGATATTGAGAATCGCGGGAGTTGCCTTCCGCAGTCCCCTTTTGTTTGTCAAATCGTCCTGCGGGTATTGACGCCGGGAAATTAATCCATTATATTTGTTTTATCCCTTACACGAAAAAGAACAGCTGCGTTTCGACGGCAGACTGCGGCGCATCATCATTGGGAGGGAACGGTTATGAAAAAACGGTTCGCGATATGGACACTGGCCTTTTGCCTGGCACTGGTTATGCTGCCCGTGCGCGCGTGGGCGGCGGCAGGGGGCGGCTCCGAAGCGGGAAATCTGACCTGGAGTTACGACCAAAACACGAAAAGGACCACCGTTAGCGGCACAGGGGCCATCACCGCCAAGGACGTTTCTGACTTTTGGAGTCAGCGTCCCCTTTCAATGGGCGCGCTTATCATCAGCGATGGGATCACCGCCATCGGGGACGATGCGTTTGGCGACGTGCGCTATGGAATCTCCAGCGTCACCATCGCCGGCGGCGTCAAGTCAATCGGGGCTAAGGCGTTCTATGACTGCCATAGCCTTGCCTCCGTCACCATCTCCGGCGACGATGTAGAGGTCGGCGACCAGGCGTTTGCCAACTGCTATTCCCTTATCGGTCTCACATTCTCCGGCAGTATTAAATCAATTGGGGCCAAGGCGTTTTACGACTGCGATAAGCTCGCCGATGTCACATTCCCCGGCGACGTCGGCCCCATCGGTGAGTATGCCTTTTCCGAGTGCGATAAGCTCGCCAGCGTCACATTTTCCGGCAAGGTCGGTTCCATCGGTGGGTATGCCTTTTGCCAGTGCAGCAGTCTGGTCACGTGTTCCATTCCCGACGGGGCGGCAAGCCTTGGCCAGTCTGCGTTCATCCACTGCGACAAGCTGACCACTGTGTATATCCCCAACAGCGCCGCCATAGGAACCAACCCTTTTCTCTACTGTGAAAAACTGAGGGACATCTATTACGGCGGCACGCAGGAGGAGTGGGAACGCGAGGGTAAGCCGAAGGTCTCCTTCGACAACGGGTTCCCCATCATCCACTATGAGGCAGAGGGGCTTCCGCCCACCACCGCGCATAACGCTGAGGAACTGCTGGCGCTGCTCAGGGCGGGAGATGAGGCGGGTGCCGCGCTCACCTATATCGACCTGGATGGTGACATCCAGCTTGATTCCACCACCGGCGGCCTGGTCATCCCGGAGAAGCGCGCCGTCCAGCTCGATCTGAAGGGCCACCGCATTATCAGTGACACGGTATTCCCCATGGCCACCGTAAGAGGAGAGCTGACGGTGCTGGACAGCACCGTGACGAGCGAGCCCGTTGTCGATGCCGACGACAAAGTGACCTATACCGCCGGCGGCTTCTTCGCCACCACCATCGGCGATAAGGCCGCAATCGCCGTGGAAGACGGCGGCTCCTTCACATTGCGTGGAGGAAAAATTGAGGCCGAGGGTACCGCCATCTCCGCCGACAACAACCAGGCGCTGTCAGGGATTTGGGATGCCTCCAGAGTCCAGATCGACAGCGGTTATGTCCGGGCCGGGTCAGGCCCCGCCGTGTCGTTGTACCGCAGGGGCGGCGTGACGGTCTCGGGCGGCGTGCTGATCAGCGAACGCAATACGGTCATCGACGCCAGCGACGCGCCCGAGGCCAGAAGCGGCGCCTTCTCGGGTGTCTCCATGTACGGCGGTATTTTGATCAGCAAGGGCGCGCCGACCGGGTCGCTGCCCTGCGGCATCTACTTCCCGCAGCACGGATCTGTATCCTTTACCCACGGAGAAATCCGGGCCAGGGGCGGCATCGGCATCCTCATGCGCAAAAGCTGGCTGCGTATAGAGCGAGGGGGCGGCGGCAACGATCCGACCATTACCGTCAGCAAATCCGGCACAGGCAAGATCGGCAGCTCGCCGCTGGAGCTGGAATCGGGGCACTGCGTTGTGCTGGATGAAAAGAGCGGATATGTTGATATATTAGACGATGCTATCAGCTTCGAGCTGGATAAAGTCCTGCCGGAGGCATTCCAGCCGCACGCCTACGCGTCCGGGGGCAATCAGCTGAGGGTCGTCACATCCGATTTCGGCCGCCGTTCGATCTATTCCTTCGGCCCAGACACTGTCCATGCCGTCACCTTTGATGCCAACGGCAGCGGGGCAGAAGATATTGTCCTGGAAACCAACACCGACCAGCGGATCGAGGACTGGCCCACCCCCACCCGGGAAGGGTACGTCTTCCGGGGCTGGGCCATGAGCGCGGACAGCCTTTACGCGGTGGCGGACAACTACGAGTTCGAGGAGGACACGACCCTCTATGCCATCTGGATTCCGGAGGGTTCCCACGTCGTCGATTTCATCATATACAAGGACCTCGGTACTATCTTCGCGCGCTGTGTCACCGGCCCCGACGGCCGGGTCACTGAGTGGCCCCAAAACCCACCTCCAGGGACTCACCCCCTCTTTGACGAGACCTATACGTTCGTAGGCTGGCATTTGGGCATAACAAGGATTGAGCGCGACCATATCTTTACCGAGGACACGGTTCTCACCTCGTACTGGGAAAAGGATCCCGGGCCTTACACCATCACCTTCGACCTCAACGGCGGAACCGGGAGCGGCGGGGAGAAGACCACCGATGAAAAAGGGATTCTGGCCGCGGATCAATGGCCGGAGGATCCCACGCGGGAGGGGTATCTCTTCAAAGGATGGACCAAGTTCAAGGACTCCTCTTTTACCGTCACGCCGGAGGACAACTTTTACAGCGACACCACCCTCTACGCCCGGTGGACCCAAAACGACACTGAGGAGAAGACCTACACTATTACCTTTGACCCCAACGACGGCACCGGCGGCGGCACCCTGACCACAGACGCAAACGGCAAGCTTTCCGCGCTGCCCGCAAACCCCACCCGCACCGGCTATACCTTCGACGGCTGGTATACCGCCAAGTCCGGGGGGAGCAAGGTGACCACGTCCACCCCGTTCAAAGAGGACACCACCGTCTACGCCCACTGGACTCAGAACAGCACCACCCCGGCGGACAAAACCTACACCGTTACCTTCGACGCCAACGGCGGTTCGGTGTCGCCGTCCTCTGCAGTCACCAATGCCGACGGAAAGGTCTCGCTGCCCACGCCTGCCCGTACCGGCTATACCTTTGCCGGCTGGTATACCGCCCCGTCCGGCGGCACGCGGGTGGGGGCCTCCATGGTGTTCAGCGCGAACACCACCGTCTACGCCCAATGGAGCCAGCTCTCCGACACGCCCTCTGCCGTCTATTATCAGATCTACACCCCCGGCGTCACTTACGGCGGCAGCTTTTCCGTGAGCCACACCTACGCCGCCCCGGGCACCCTCGTCACCGTTGCGGCCAGCCCCTGGAGCAATTATGAGCTGAGCCAGCTCCTGGCCATCCGCGCTGACACCGGCCGGGAAGTGTACTTTACCGGGAGTTATTACAACCAGTACACCTTCCTCATGCCCGACAGCGACGTGCAGCTGATTGGCTCTTATGCCCAAACCTATACCGGCATTGTCACTCCCAGCTACCCCGAAACGAATACCGGTGCCGCCTACCCAGAAGCGCATGCTTACACCAAGCCTGTCAACTGGTACTACAGCGGCGGCTATATTTACCACGTCACCGACGGTCTTGTCCCCGCAGGAACCGCGCTCACCAGGGATATGCTCATTTCCGTCCTCTACAATATGGACAGTAGCAGCTCCGGAAATCCCACCATCTGGGCGGCTGAAAACGACATCGTCCCCGACATCTACCGAAGCGGGCTTTGGGGGCCCGACAAGTCTATCAGTCGGGAGCAGGCCGCCATGATCCTTTTCTGCTACGCACAGCACAAGGGTTACGCCACCAATCAAAGATCGAGCCTCACCAATTATACCGATTACAACCAGATCCGTCTCATCGCACGGCCCGCCATGGCCTGGAGCCGAGCCATCGGGCTGATAACAGCCACCTCGGCCCGCACACTCGCCCCTCAGGCAATCCTAACCTGCGGAGAGGCAAACGCTATCCTTACTCGTTTCATTTCCGGCGTGGCCAGTGCGTGGTAGGCGGCGCAATGGCATGACAGCAATTCCGCAATGTATGGGAATCGTCAAGGTTTCGCGTGAAAAAGAACCAGCAAAAATCGCTCCCCGGCCATGGGCCGGGGAGCGATTTTCTGTGGAATGTACGAGGGGACCCTGCTTTACGACCAAATGCCGGTGGCGGCGGTCTCGATGAACCGGAAGCCCACGGTCTCGAAGCCGCTGCCAGTGAAGCGGACGGTCCAGCAGGCGCTGTACATGGGAGGGCCCCATACGGGCATGATGACATCTATAAGGCCGTCAATGTAGTTGATGGAATAGGTCATGGACATCTCATAGACCTCGGGCGCATAGCCGTATTCCAGGATATTGGGCCACTGTGCGTCATTTTCATCGAAGGCGATCTCGGCAGTCTGGCCCTCATAGGAGACGCTCACCACACGGCGCTCCGCGTCAATCTCAGTGGTGCGCTTCTCATTGAAATCCTCCATCAGCGGCTCACAGTCGTGGACATAAGGAACCACAGAACTGCCGTCCACGTCGTAGACTGTCAGCTGGTATACCCCATCCGTGCCGCCCTGGAATATGTGGGTGACAACGGCGAAGGGACCAGAGATGCCCTTCGGCCCCCAGGCGAAGCCGTCCAGCGGCCTGAGCTGGGGCGCTTTGCCGTCCGGCGTATAGCCTCCTCCATAGAAACGGGGCCGATAAGGGAATATCTGGGTGAGATGGTCGCCGACCTGGAACATGGTCTCCTCACCGCTGCCCCGGGTGAACATCCACACGGGAATGTCGGGCATATAGCCCGCCAGATACCACTGCCCCGGGTCCTCGGGAATCTGGTCATAAGAATTCACTGGTGTGTAATCCATGCCCTGGATGGCGTAGGTGCCAGGGTCCAGGGGAGGCTTCTTCACGTTGGAGTAGAAGTGGGGCGGGGTGGTGTAGGGGTCGAAGGGCTCCACACCCTCGGTGTCCAGCACGGTCTGTTTCACGTAGTCTGTGAGGGTGTTGAGGGCGTCCCAGTATTCATCGCTGAGGGCGCTGTTGTCCTGATACCGGCCATCGGCAGGCCATGTGAGGGCATAGTATTCCTCGCCGCTCCGGGCAAAGATGTTCACGGCGGGCCAGTGCCCTTGGTCCAGCTCATTTTGAATCCGGGTCTCGTCCATCCGGTACAGGGTCAGCAGGTAGCCGCTCCACAGGTCCTGCCACATGGGGTCGTTCAGCCAATAATTGGCCAGGACGGCCGTGTCGTTATAGACGTCGGCGTCGTTGTCCACTTTGGAACGCAGTTCCTCTGGGATATTGTTCAACTGGGCCCGAAGGGTGTCCACAGGCTGGCTGGGGACGGAGCTGTGGGTATACGGCTCCACGCCTTCGGTATCCAGTAAGGTCTGAATGGCAAATTCCCGGATGGCCTCGAAGGCGTTGTGGAAGGGTTCTGCGTCATCCGGCGAGTAGAAGCGCACGTCGGTGGCGTAGAATAAGGCGTAATAGGTGTTGCCCCGCCGGGCGAAGCACTCCCAGCCGCCGGTGTCCCGGTAGTTGTCAAGTTCCGCCTGGGTCATCTCCTCCACCCGCAGCAGGTAACCCAGCCCGCTGTTGTCCATGTTGGTCCATTCCCGGTTCATCCAGTAGTTGACCAGCTCAGGGGAATCGTCGTGGCCGTTGCCAGTGACCACATCACCTTGTAATTCCAGCGGGATATTGTTCAGCCGCTCCCGAAGGGTGTCCACTGACAGGCCCGTGGGAGTGGGACCCTTCTGCTCCGGCGCGCCGGTGAAGGTGCACCCCACCGCCAGCCCCAGGACCAGCACCAGCGCCAGCACCGCGGCAATCACCGTTTTCGGCTTCCGGGCAATGAGCCTGATTCTCTCCCGCACCCGGCGTTTGCCGCCGGTCATGGTGGTAGCGGTTTGCAGCAGGGACGTGCGTCCCGCCGCGATCATATCCACCAGGGTGCGTCCGTAAGGCAAGCGTTCCCCCTCCCCCAGGCGGCGGATGGCCCCCTCGTCGCAGGCCAGCTCACAGTCCTGCCGGGACAGCGCCGCCGCCCACCATACCAGAGGGTCGAACCAGTACAGGCAGAGGCACAGGCACCGTACCAGCGCCCACCAGTGGTCACGATGGTGGTAGTGGGTGAGCTCGTGGGCCAGCACATGGCGCAGGCGCTCCGGACTTTCCAGCGCGGCGGGGGTAACGTAAATCGTGGGCCGCACCACCCCGCACAGGCAGGGCGATGGCAGCTCTGGGGTAACCCGCACGGGCAGGGGGCAGTCTGTTTCCACCGGCAGAGCCCAGCACAGCCTGCGCCGCAGACGAAGGTTCACCAGCAGGAACCACAGCTCCATCACAGCCGCGCCGCCCAGCCACAGGGGGCGGGCGTATTGTTCCGCAAGCCGGGACAGGGTGGGGCCTTCCATCAGCGCATGAGCGCGGTATTCCACTCGTTCATAGGTATCAAGATCTTCGTAGGCATTGGCAACAGAGGGAATACCGCCATCCCGTTCAAACTCCGAGAGAGCTTGGTTCCAGGCGCTCTGGTAAGACTGGCCAGGAATGGAGAATTGGCCGATCGTTTCAGCCAGATGGGATCGCTCCTCCACCCGCTCCAGCAGGGCCAGGGCGCTGTAGGTGCTGGGGGCCAACTCCACCGGCACCAGCAGCCGCAGGGCCACGATGAGCCACAAGGCGTACTGCACCCGTGGGTCAATCCGTCCCCGAAGGACAGGCCGCAGAGCGGCAATCAGCACAATGAGGATAGACGATGTAATCAGCACCGCTTTCATTTTGATTCCTCCTCCGCCTTATCCAAAATAGCGTATAGCTCGTCAATATCGGCCTTGGACAAGGAGCTGCGTTCCACCAAGGAGCTGACCAGCAGGCCGACGCTGCCGTGGAAGGCCCGTTCCAGTAGGGAATCTGTTTCCACGGCGGCAGCGTCCTCCCGAGCCAGCGCCGCCCGGAACACTTTGGCCCGGCCCGACACTTCGTAAGTGACGAGGCCCTTTTCCTCCATCCGCCGCACCATGGTGGTGACGGTGCTTTTGGCCCAGCCCGCGCTGTCCTTCAACGAGCGGACCAGCTCCATCAGGGTTTTTGGCCCCGTCCACAGGCACTCCATCACCCGCCACTCGCTGGGGGACAGGGTATCGCGTTTTTCACCCATAGTGATTTCCCCTTTCTTCCGTAAGCTACAAATCGGTTTACTTATGTAAGCCTATTATATTGAGCTGAACTACAAATGTCAACCTCTTTTTGAGCCCGCGAGTAAATGCGTGGCGAGGCTATACCAAACCCTAACCGGAAATACACAACCTCTCAATATCAAAGGCGGTGTGAACGAGTTTGTTCACGCCGCCTTTTTGCGTCCCAGCCGGGTGCTTTCTGTCCCTACTGGTAACACTGTATGATATTACCCTATGCCAAACATTCCCCCCCTCTCTCCTCCACCCGCGCGGGTGGCTTTGTGAGGGCTGAAACGCCATCTTCGACCCTGCGTCAAAATGTCGCTGACGTTACTACCACTTTGACGAATCTGAAAGGAGAACCCATGACCAACAATCTCAGCAAGACAATCAGCAGCGCCGCCGTCCCTAATACTCCGCCCTCGATGGTCAAGAAGATCGACAACATCACTTATCGGGTGTGGGTGCATTTCAGCGAAACCAGCACCGAGACAATGGAGGACAAAATCAAGCGGATGCTTCAATCGGAGGTGCGCCAGATCATGGAAAGCGAGTAATCGCTTTCCAGCTTCCTGGCCTTACCCTAAAGGGAAGGAAAAGCTGGTAACAAACTATAAAACAGCGTGGCAATCGGGGAACTGTGACGTATGTACGAATATATTATAGAGGAGGATTTCAAAATGGACAAGTACATTTTTGACGAGAGAAACGGCCTGTGGGGATAGCGGCAGGGCGTGACGGAACAGCTCAAAGCAAGTGACCAAATGGTGCAGATTGGCAGGATGAACAATATCCGGGCATCGGCCACCGAAATCGTAGACAAGGAAATCATATACGCATAAAGCCCAAATGACGGCGAAGAAGATTCCTCGCCGCCATTTTTGCCCTACCCCTCAGACAAGGTTGGTAAGGGAAGTTCGCTGTAACTACATTGTAACTATTCCTTTGTTGACATTGTAAATATTCCCGTGTTATGATATGTCTACAATGTAAATAAGGGGTGTAAATGATGGACGGCATCAAACTAACCTCCAGTGAATGGAATGTTCTCAACTGCCTGTGGGAGCATAGTCCCTGTCCACTGATTCAGCTTGTAGGAGAACTGGAAAAAGACGTGGGCTGGGCGCGGAGCACCACCATCACCATCCTTGGCCGCATGGAGGCCAAGGGGCTGGTGCAATGCCAGCAGACGGGCCGAAGCAAGGCTTATATCTCCTTGGTGGAGCGGGAAGGCGCAGCCATTGCTGAAACTCACAGCTTTCTGAACCGGGTATATCGGGGCAGCGTAGGCATGATGATGAGCGCCATGGTGAAGCAGGAGGGCCTGACCCCGGAGCAGATCGCTCAGCTCCGAGCCATCCTGGACGAGGCGGAACAGGAGGCCAACGGATGAAGCTGATGCCGATTCTGATTGAGTGGTCGATTAGCTCCGCACTCCTCATCTTAGCTGTGACTATCCTGCGCTCATCGCTGGGAAAGCGGGTGAGCGCTGGACTGCGGTATTCCCTGTGGGCGGTTGTGCTGATTCGGCTGCTGGTGCCGGTGCAGCTGTTTTCTTACCCCGTTCCGGTGTCGGTGCTACCAGAGCCGGACAGGGAACAGCTCATAGAGACTGCGCCGCTCAATCTGGTGTCCACCGCCCCCGGCGCGACGGCAAGTATGCCCGCCATCGACGTGCCCTTGCCCAACGGGGTACTGGTGGAGCATAACGCCACCACTGCCCCTGTCGACATCGCCGCCAATACAGCGCCCGTGTCCCCTTTTCAAATACTGGGTTGGCTATGGATCGCGGGATCGGCAATCATGGCGGCGGCTCTTCTCGTGTCCAACATCAAGTTTGCCCGCCGCCTGCGCCGGGCGTGCGCGCCCCTGGACGGGGTGGACTGCCCCCTGCCTGTGTATATCGCCGGGGGTCTGCCCTCGCCCTGCCTGTTTGGGCTGATCCATCCGGCGATATATGCCACTTCGGAGGCTGCGGATGACCCCGTTATACTCCGCCATGTGCTGGTCCACGAGTACACCCATTTCCGCCACGGCGACCATATCTGGAACATCCTGCGCAGCATTGCCCTGGCCATCCACTGGTGGAACCCGCTGGTGTGGCTGGCGGTGGTGCTCAGCGGTCGGGACTGCGAGCTGGCCTGTGACGAGGGGGCGCTGAAGCGGCTGGGGGACGGGGAGCGGGTGGCCTATGGCCGCACCCTGCTGGTCCTGCTGACGGTGAAGCCCCGGGCCGGGGACCTGCTCACCTGCGCCACCACCATGACCGGCGGGCAGAAGAGCGTCTTTGACCGGGTGACCCGCATCGCCCACGCGCCCAAGCGCTGGCTGTGGGCAGCGGTTGTGGCGGTGCTGGCGGCGGCGCTGGCCTGTGTGTGCGCCTTCGGCTCCACGCGGTCGGAGCCGGACGCTGATCCGGCGGCCCCATCCCCGGAACCCTCCGCCCCGGCCTCTGGCTCGTATACACATCTCCGAGCCCACGCGACCTCTCGACATGTCGTGTGGCGGGGTGTGGGTGGGAAAAAAGGGGG
>CAMWRX010000029.1 GCA_947176765.1 uncultured bacterium | reverse complement strand
GTTGTGTGGGGGGTGTTCTCCTGTTTCATCGCCAACGGGGCGGGGGCGGGCTGGCCGGACAGCCCCGCGTAGTCCTCGGCGGTAAGGATGAAGAAGGTGCGGTTGATGGTATTGTCGCTGGTGGTGCTTGTACTAAACCCGGGTTTGGAGTCGGCGAAGGGGTAGCCCTCTTGGGTTTCGCAGCCATAAAAGATCAGGTACTTCCCTGCCAGCAGGCTGGTGACGGGAACGTTGTGCTCCGCCGCAAACCGTTCCGCCAACGC
Source organism: uncultured bacterium (assembly GCA_947176765.1). Classification (GTDB taxonomy): domain Bacteria; phylum Bacillota; class Clostridia; order Oscillospirales; family Oscillospiraceae; genus Enterenecus. The sequence goes on along the minus strand of CAMWRX010000029.1, from coordinate 29,810 downwards.
CGCCGCGCCGTCTACATCGGGATTCTGCTCCGCCGGGTCATACCGGATGGTCATGTTGAGGCTGGCAGGGTACTGGGCGGCGATGAGCTCCCCCTGGCCCAGATAGAGGGCCAGCGTGCCTGAGAGCATGACCATCACCATGGTCGACAAAATACAGATGTTGGCCAATCCCACGGCGTTGCGCTTCATGCGGTAGAGCATCCCGGACACGCCGATGAAGTGGCCGGTTTGGTAGTAAAAGCCCTTGTTTTTCCGCAGCATCTTCAGCAGGGCGATGCTGCCGGCGGTGAACAGGCAGTAGGTGCCGATGATGACCAATATCACCGCCAGAAAGTAGAAGGCCAGGGCGAGAGTGGGGTCTTTGGTGGTGACGGCGATGAAGTATCCAGCGCCCATGGCCAGAATGCCAATCACCGCCATTAGCCAGCGGGTGCGGGGCTCCTTTTCGCCCACGCTGCCGCCGTGGAGCAGCTCAATGGGCTTGGACAGCCGCACCCGGAACAGGTTGAGTAGCAGAGCCAGCACCAGCAGCGCCCCGAAAAATACCGCTGTCACCAGAAGGGCGGGGAGAGAGAAGGAGGAGTGAAAAGGGATGGAAAACTGGAGCAGGGAGGTCAGCGCGATAGTGGCCAGCTTGTGGAGAATGACGCCAAGGATCAGCCCGCCCACGATACCAATCAGAGCGGTATACAGGCTCTCCCAGCACTGGATCAAAGCGATGTTCCCCTTACCCATACCCAAAATATTGTAAAGGCCCAGCTCCTTCTTGCGCTGCTTCATTAAAAAGCTGTTGATGTACAGCAGCAGCACGGCGGACAGGATGCCCGCCACGAACATACCAATCGTCATCATGACCTGGACGTAGGCGAAGCCCCGCATGGTGACCACGCCCGGGTCGAACACCAGGGCGGACATGACATAGAAAGCAGCGGTAAGCCCCGCCAGCGCCAGCAGATAGGGCACAAAGAAACGGTAATTCTGCTTCATGCTCCGGGCCGCCAGTTTGGGATAGAGACCATTACGCACGCTTCTCACCTCCGTCAGTGAGCCGGGTAAGGGTTTCGGTGATAAGCCGGTACATCTGGCCGTCGGTGCGGTTTTCCCGATAGAGCTGGTGGTACACCATGCCGTCCCGGATGAACAACACCCGGCCCGCCCGACTGGCGGCGGCGGTGGAGTGGGTGACCATCAGCACCGTCTGGCCCGCCCGGTTGATCTTAGTGAACAGGTCCATCAGCCCGTCCGCCGCCCGGGAGTCCAGCGCCCCGGTGGGCTCGTCAGCCAGCACGATCTGGGGCTGGGTGATGAGGGCCCGGGCCACGGCGCACCGCTGCTTCTGTCCGCCGGATACCTCGTAGGGGTATTTGTCCAGCAGCTTTTCGATGCCCAGCGTTTCGGCGAGCGGGACAAGGCGGCGATTCATCTCAGGATACTTTTTCCCCGCCAGCACCAGGGGGAGAAAGATGTTGTCCCGCAGGCTGAAGGTATCCAGCAGATTGAAGTCCTGGAACACAAAGCCAAGGTTGTCCCGGCGGAAGGCGGCCAGCTCCTTTTCCCGCACCGCGGTGAGCTCCCGCTCCGCCAGCAGTACCGATCCGGCGGTGGGCTTATCCAACGCGGCTAAAATATTCAGCAGGGTGGTCTTGCCGGAGCCGGACTCACCCATGATGGCCACATACTCCCCGTCCTCCACTGTGAAGGACACATCGGACAGAGCCTCTACCTTCTGGCTTCCGAAGTGGGTGGAATAGACCTTCTTTACATGATTGACTTCCAAGATTGACATAAAAATTACCTCCATATAGCGCGATGTTTGTCAGACTTTCGCGTTTTCAACTGTACTATCTGTCTCAGTACGGGTAGTATACAGAAAAAGGGTTAAGAAGCTAGCAGGGAAAATCAAAAGATTTCATTAAGAGGAAGGGTGGGAAATCTTTTGCGGCGGCCGCTGATCCCTCTCGCAAACGGATGGCCCACGCGGAAAAATGTCAAAAAATAATGGTATTGAATTCCGGCGAATGGTGTGGTATAATAAGCCAACATTTTGAATGGGAGGGAAACTACCTATGACTCATATTCAGACTTTGAACGGCGCAACGCTGAAGCAGAGCGCGGCCCACGGTGGCTGCGGCGAGTGCCAGACCTCTTGCCAGTCCGCCTGCAAGACCTCCTGCACCGTGGCCAACCAGAAGTGCGAGAATAACAAGTAATTCATTGGAGCGCCGGAAAGGGTGGGCTTTGTCCCACCCTTTTTCTGCGTATCAAAGGAGGAGCCAAAATGGTTCATACATTTATTTGTCTGGGCGTGCCCGTAGCGGTGGATGTGAACAGCGGCGCTGTCCACGTGCTGGATCGGGCCGCTTACGATGTGCTGTCCCTGCAGGACGCCCCCATGGCCGACGCTTGTCCCCCGGAAATCTACGGCAAGCTACCCCAGTATGCCCCCAACCTTGTGGATGAGGCATGGGCGGAGCTGCTGGAGCTCCAGAACAACGGCCTGCTGTTTACCGATGACAACTACATCGATCCGGCTGCGGCCACGCTCATGCAGCAGGACGCCCCCATCAAGGCCCTGTGCCTCCACGTGTCCCATGACTGCAACCTGCGCTGCCAGTATTGCTTCGCCTCCACCGGTGATTTCGGCACCGGCCACCGCATGACGATGGACATAGAGACAGCAAAAAAGGCCATTGACTTTGTCATTGAGCGCTCCGGCAGCCGCCGGAACATTGAGGTGGACTTTTTCGGCGGAGAGCCGCTGATGGCCATGGATACCGTCAAGGCCACCGTGGAATATGCCCGCTCCATCGAGAAGGAACGCGGGAAAAACTTCCGGTTCACCATTACCACCAACGGCGTACTGCTCAACGATGAGAACATTGAGTACATCAACCGGGAGATGTCCAACGCGGTGCTGTCCCTGGACGGGCGGCCCGAGGTCAACGACAGGATGCGCAAGACGGTGAACGGCAGCGGCAGCTACGACGTGATCCTGCCCAAATTTCAGAAATTGGTAGAGGGCAGGGGAGAGAAGGACTATTATTTGCGCGGCACCTTTACCCGGCATAATTCCGACTTTGCCGCCGATGTGATCCATATCGCCGACCAGGGCTTCCGCCATGTGTCGGTGGAGCCGGTGGTGGGCAGCCCGGACTGTGGCTACGCTTTCCGGGAGGAGGATCTGCCCGGAATTCTGGCTGAGTATGAGCGCTTGGCGGAGGAGCTGCTGAAGCGGGATGATGTGAACTTCTTCCATTTCAATGTGGATCTGTCTCAGGGCCCCTGCGTCATCAAGCGGATGAGAGGCTGCGGGGCAGGGTGCGAATATGTGGCCATCACCCCCGAGGGGGATATCTATCCCTGCCACCAGTTTGTGGGTAATGAGGAGTATAAGCTAGGCAATCTCTATGACGGCACCTTTGATATGGAGCTGTCCCGGAAATTTGCGGGATTGAACATCTATACCCGGCCCGACTGCAAAAATTGCTGGGCCAGGTTCTATTGCAGTGGGGGGTGCTCCGCCTCCAACCTGCTTGTCAACGGCGACATAAAAAAACCGAACCGCTTTGGCTGCGATATGCAGCGCAAACGGTTGGAGTGTGCCATCGCCATGAAAGCCATCCGGGCGGGCATGGCAGGGGAGTGAACCGCTGCCCTAAAAAATGCAAAAAATCAACACAAAGCCTGCGGCCTCAACATTTTGAGACCGCAGGCTTTTATGCTACAACATCCTGTGTTTTCACGAACGCCACGCCTATTTTGTTTTACGGGTAGACATAATATTATTTACATAATATTGTGACGTAAAAAATTTTTTGAAAAAATTTGGCCGATTTCTCTTGCGTTTCCAGCAAAATAGGTCTATATTAAAGAAACACCATCTGTGCCAGCTTGCTGTGGTTCACCCCTGCTTCTGGATCGACAAGCGAGAGCCGCCAGTGTGAATACTCTCGGTGTTCACGGCGGGACGGGGCTGACAAAATGTTGATATTACATTTTGTTGATCCCAATAGCAGCTGGCATATACAACGCTCCCGCGTCATATCATAGCTTGATTCCAAAATTATGGTACGAGGCCGGGGTGATGAGATTGACTATCCGCAGAGTAGGAAATCGGATCAAGCTTGCCCCCGTGTGGGACGGGCTGACCCAGCTGGTCATTTTAGGCATCTGCTTTGCTGTCGGCGCTTTGGGCGGATTTTTCTTCTCCGGCCAGAGCGGGAGCGATCCAGAGCTGCTGGACTATCTCCGCCGTTATTTTCAGATGGCGGGCCAGGGGAGCGGCGCGGAGCCCTCACTTTGGGCTTCCGTGTGGGATCTGACCCGCTGGCCGCTGGCGGCCTTCCTCCTCGGCAGCACCGCCGCGGGCGCGGTGGGTATTCCGATTTTGTTGGGAGCGCGGGGGTTTCTGCTGGCTTTCTCCGCCGCCAGCTTTGCCCGGCTGTTTGGCCTGCCCGGTATGGCGGCGTCTCTGGCCTCTTTTGGTGTGACAGCCTTGATCGGCGTGCCGGTTTTGTTTGTTGTTGCGGCGGATGCTTTTCGCCAGTCGCTGGGGCGGCTGTCCGGCGAACGGGCTCCGGCCTGGAGCCAGCGCGTCCAGGCGCTGACCCCGTGCGCGGGCCTGCTGGTGCTGGCTGTAGCGCTGCAGCAGACGCTGATGCCCGCGCTGCTGACGGCGGTATGTGCCCGCCTGTTTGTTTCATGAGAAAGGAGTTGAGTAAAATTGGACTATATCTCTGGCTACGAGATTTGGCTGGCTCAGGAAAAACGAGCCGCTGCCAATACGCTCAGCTCTTATCTGCGAGACGTGCGCCAGTTCGGCCAGTGGGCGGAGGAGGAGAGGTTGACCCTCACCCAGATCAATCAAGAGGACGTAAAGCGCTACACCCAACACCTGGAGAAAAAGGGCAAGTCCAATGCCACCGTAGTCCGATCCGTGGCGGCGCTGAAGTCTTTCTATATGTACATGATGTCCATCAAGGCGGTGCGGGTCAATCCCGCAAAGGGCTTTACCCCCAGTCGGGTAGAGCGTAAGCTGCCTGCTATCCTCTCTAACCACGAGGTGGATCTGTTTCTGGAGCAGCCTGATTCCTCCGACGCCAAAGGCTGCCGGGACAAAGCTATGCTGGAGCTGCTCTATGCCACCGGGATTCGGGTATCCGAGCTCATTTCTCTAGATGTTCAAGACTTAAACCTGTCCGCCAGTTTTCTGCGCTGCCGGGGCAAGAGCAAGGAGCGGGTGGTACCCCTCTACAAGGGGGCGGTGCGGGCTGTGGCGACCTACGTCAATGATGTGCGGCCGCAGCTGCTGGAAAACCCGGAGGAAACCGCCTTGTTTGTCAATATGAATGGGGAGCGTATGAGCCGGCAGGGGTTCTGGAAGATCGTTAAGTGCTACCAGGACAAGGCGGGCATCCACAAAGATATTACCCCGCACACCCTTCGCCATTCCTTTGCCGCCCATCTGCTGGAAAACGGGGCGGATCTGAAGTCCATTCAGGAGATGCTGGGTCATGCCGACATCTCCGCCACCCAAATCTATGCCCAGGTAGTGAACCAAAAGCTTCGGGATGTCTATGCCAAGGCCCATCCTCGGGCCTGAACCGCAAACGAACACGGCGGATGACAGCATCATCCGCCGTTTTTGCTTGTCTTTACCCGCAATCTGTGGTATCATGGTAATGGAATCATGTCAGGAGGGTATGCTGTTGCTGATCCTTGGAATCGACCCGGGCTACGCCATTGTAGGCTTTGGTTTAGTGGAAGCTGCACAGGGAAAATACCGCATGGTGGCTTGCGGTGCCATCAACACTCCGGCGGGGGTCCGGCTGCCCGCCCGGCTGTGGCGGATTGCCACCGATCTGGAGGAGCTTATCGGGAAATTTCACCCGGATGTAATGGCCATTGAGGAGCTCTTTTTTAATCACAATGTCACAACCGGCATCGGCGTGGCCCAGGCCCGGGGAGTCATCCTCATGACAGCGGAGAAGCTGGGCCTGCCCGTCTGCGAGTATAACCCTTCCCAAGTGAAGCAGGCGGTGGTAGGCTACGGCAAGGCGGAAAAGCGACAGGTTATGGACATGACCAAACGGCTTTTGAAGCTGAACGCCGTCCCCAAGCCGGACGATGCCGCCGATGCGGTGGCCATCGCCCTGTGCCATGCCCGTTCCGCCACCTCGCTGCTGCAAAATATACGCTAAATTTGGAGAGATCATCGTGTTTTACTATCTGAACGGAACCGTGGCCCACATTGAGCCCTATCTGGCGGTCATCGACTGCGGCGGGGTGGGCTATGCCTGCCGCACTACCAACCACACCATTGCCGCTCTCAATGTGGGTAAAGCCGCCAAGCTTTACACTCATTTGTATGTGCGCGAAGAGATTTTTGAGCTTTACGGCTTTGCCAGCGAGAGTGAGCTGGGCTGTTTCCGAATGCTGATCGGGGTATCCGGGGTAGGGCCCAAAGCGGCTCTGGCTATATTGTCCTCAAACAGCCCGGAAGGGCTGGCTATGGCTATCGTCTCCGGCAACGAGAAAGCGCTGACCTCCGCTCCCGGCATCGGCAAAAAGATTGCTCAGCGGATCATCCTTGAGCTGAAGGACAAGCTGGCCAAGGGCCAGTTGACTGCGGGCGGGGGGGAGGCCTTCGCCGGCGGCGTCACGATCATCCCGGAGAACAAGGCCAGCGAGGCGTCCGCCGCCCTGGCCGTACTTGGCTACAGCCAGAGCGAGATCGCGGTGGCGCTGAAGGGGATCGATTTGGAGGCGCTGTCCCTGGAAGATGTCATCAGGCAGGCGCTGAAGAAAATGGTAAAAGGGTAAGGATGTGATCCTTTGAGCATTGATTTTTCCGACAACGGCGGCTTTGAAACAGAGGCGCCCCTAGTGACCACCTCGCTGACCCGGGACGACGAGGGAGAGGGGTCTCTGCGCCCCAAATCGCTAACTGAGTACATCGGCCAGGAAAAGGCCAAGGGCAACCTGTCCATCTTCATCCAGGCCGCAAAAATGCGGGGGGAGCCTCTGGATCATGTCCTGCTCCACGGCCCCCCGGGGTTGGGCAAAACCACCCTGTCCGGCATCATCGCCAACGAGATGGGCGTCAATATCCGCATCACCTCCGGCCCAGCCATCGAAAAGCCCGGCGACCTGGCGGCCTTGCTGACCAATCTCCAGGAGAACGATATTCTGTTTGTGGACGAGATCCACCGTTTGAACCGCTCCGTGGAAGAGATCCTATACCCGGCCATGGAGGACTACGCCATCGACATCATCATTGGCAAGGGACCCTCCGCCAACTCCATCCGGCTGGATTTGCCTAAGTTCACCCTCATTGGGGCCACCACCAGGGCAGGGCAGCTATCCGCGCCCCTGCGGGACCGCTTCGGTGTCACTTTGCGGCTGGAGCTGTATACTCCGCAAGAATTGGCTCTGATTGTTACCCGATCTGCCGGGATTCTGGACGTGCCCATTGAGCAGGAGGGAGCGCTGGAGATCGCCCGCCGCAGCCGGGGCACCCCTCGCATCGCCAACCGGATGCTCCGCCGGGTGCGGGACTTTGCCCAGGTCACCGCTGGCGGCGTGGTCACCCGTTCCGTGGCCGACAAAGCCCTCCAGGCGCTGGAGATAGACGAACTGGGATTGGACAATGTAGACCGTCGGATGATGGCCAGCATCATCAACAACTACGGCGGCGGGCCGGTGGGGCTGGATACTTTGGCCGCCACCATCAACGAGGAATCCGTCACGCTGGAGGATGTCTATGAGCCCTACTTGATGCAGCTGGGCTTTCTCACCCGGACGCCCCGGGGCCGCTGCGTCACGCCAAAGGCCTACCGGCACCTGGGATTGGTCCTGCCAGGCGGAGAATGTATGCCGGAGCAGCTCTCTTTCTAGGCGTTAAGGGTGGGGTGAACTGGAATTTCTTTCAAATTTTTCCAACTCATAATGCGCGATTGGACAAATTTAGAAGATTTTCTAAAAAAATCGTTGAAAACAATTGACACTTCAGTAATTCTGTGATTAAATATACAAGGTCGAGTTATGAATGCAATCACTTCCTCTATAAGTGAATACAGTGATGAGGAGCTTTGCGCTTTGGTGGCTGCTGGCCGCCGGGATGCGGAAGAGGAATTGGTCAAACGGTATCTCCGCCCAGTGCGGGTTTGTGCCCGGCCCTATTTTTTGGCAGGCGGGGACAGCGAGGATTTGATTCAGGAGGCCATGTTTGGACTGCTGAAGGCAATCCGGGAATTTGACCCCAGCCGCGACGCTCGATTCAAAACCTTTGCGGAGGTGTGCATCCGAAACCGGATCCGTTCCGCTGTTACCAATGCGGCACGGAGCAAGCACGCTCCTCTGAATGACAGCGTTCCTTTTGAATCCCCCATGCTGGGCGTAGGCGCGAGCCCTGAGGAACAGTACATCAGCAGGGAGGAGGAGACAGAACTGCTGACCTGTTTGAAGCAGCAGCTCTCGACCCTGGAGCATCGGGTTTTGGATCTCTTTCTTCTCGGCCTGTCCTATCAGGAAATCAGTGAGCAGGTGGGACGTTCGATCAAATCGGTGGACAACGCGGTCCAGCGAATCCGGCGGAAGGTTGCCGGCAACTGTGGCGTTTTCAGCGAAAGCTGACGCAAATATTACAGTCCCAGCAGGTTGTATTTCCGATTCTGGGCATCAAAAGAGAGGGTATTTCCATGTACGAAGACAAGACCTTAGTTTGTAAAGAGTGTGGCCAGGAGTTCGTGTTCACCGCCGGTGAGCAGGAGTTTTACGCCGAGCGCGGCTTCCAGAACGAGCCCCAGCGCTGCAAGGCCTGCCGCGATGCCCGCAAGGCTGCCGCCCGTGGTCCCCGCGAGTACTTCACCGCTGTGTGCGCCCAGTGTGGCGGCGAGGCCAAGGTTCCCTTTGAGCCGAAGTCTGACCGTCCTGTTTACTGCAGCGAGTGTTTTGCCAAGATGCGCGGCGAGGGCTAACTAAGATAATGAACGGAAAGAGCCGTGCTCAATGCACGGCTCTTTTTCTATGGATGAAAGATAAATTTTCCGCCATAACTTGTCCAGAGAAAGGCAATGTGGTATAATACGCTAAGTGTCAAATTCCAAAATATGAGGTGACGCATAAACATGAGTAAAGCCACATATGAAAGCCCCCTATCTTCCCGGTATGCCAGCGATCAGATGCAGTATATCTTCTCGCCGGACAAAAAGTTTTCCACCTGGCGGCGGTTGTGGATCGCGCTGGCCCGGGCGGAGATGGAGCTGGGCCTGCCTGTCACACAGGAACAAGTGGACGAATTGTCCGCCCACATCACTGACATTGATTACGACCTGGCCGCAAAGAAGGAAAAGGAACTCCGCCATGATGTGATGGCCCATATCCATGCCTATGGCGCCCAGTGTCCCAAGGCTATGCCCATCATCCATCTAGGAGCGACCAGCTGCTATGTGGGGGACAATACTGACATCATTATCATGCGTGAGGGATTGGAACTGCTTCGGGACAAGTTGGTGCGTGTGCTGAATGCATTGGCCCAATTTTCTGACAAGTACAAATCCTTGCCTACCCTTGGATTTACGCATTTTCAGGCCGCCCAACTGGTGACAGTCGGCAAGCGGGCCACTCTGTGGATGAATGAGCTGCTCCAGGATCTGGACGAGGTGGAGTACCGCATCTCCACGCTGAAGCTGCTGGGCTGCAAGGGCACCACCGGCACCCAGGCGTCCTTTTTGGAGCTGTTCGAGGGCGATCACGAAAAATGTAAAGAGCTGGATCGTCGTATTGCCCGGGAAATGGGCTTTGAGGGTACTGTCCCCGTCTCTGGGCAGACCTACTCCCGGAAGGTGGATGGGGCCATATTGGCCACACTGTCCGGCATTGCCCAGTCTGCCTGCAAATTTGCCACCGATGTGCGTCTGCTCTGCCACTTAAAGGAAGTGGAGGAGCCCTTTGAGACAAGCCAGATCGGCTCGTCCGCCATGCCATACAAGCGCAATCCCATGCGGTGCGAACGCATCTGCTCGCTGGCCCGCTACGTCATTGCGGACGCCGCCAATCCCGCCTATACCGCCGCTACCCAGTGGTTTGAGCGCACCCTGGATGACTCCGCCAACAAGCGCATCTCGGTACCCGAGGCATTTTTGGCGGTAGATGCTATCCTCAATATTTACGAGAATGTGGCCTCCGGGCTGGTGGTCCATGAGAAGGTCATTGAGAAGCACATCCTGGAGGAGCTGCCCTTTATGGCCAGCGAGAATATCATGATGGATGCGGTGAAACGGGGAGGCGACCGGCAGCAGCTCCACGAGCGTATCCGAGTTCATTCTCTGGAAGCTGGGCGCAATGTAAAGGAATTCGGCCTTACAAATAATCTCATTGATTTACTGGCCGCTGATCCGTTGTTCGGCTTGAGCCGCGAGGAGTTGTCCGCTCACCTGGAACCCTCTCGATATATTGGCCGCTGTCCGGAACAGGTGACCGATTTTCTGTCGGAATATGTCCTCCCTATCTTGCAAGCTCACAAGTCTGCATTGTCAGACGAAGCCGTAGAATTGAAGGTTTGACCGAACATGAACTAAAATACATGGAAGGGATTTGATCATCATGAAATCTGCAGTCCGCCGTATCGGCGTATTCACCAGTGGCGGAGACGCCCCTGGTATGAACGCAGCTATCCGTGCTGTGGTTCGTGCGTCTTTACATTACGGCGTGGAGTGCATTGGCATTCGTCGCGGTTATCACGGCCTGCTCAACGGCGACTTTTGCAGGCTGGATTTTGAGAGCGTCAGCGATATCTCCCGCCGGGGCGGTACCATGCTTTACTCTGCCCGCAGCCTGGAATTCATGGAGGAAGCGGGGCGGAATAAGGCGTTGGCTACCTGTAAACTGTTAGGCCTTGACGCCCTGGTCGGCATTGGCGGCGACGGCACTTTTAAGGGTCTGCTCAGCTTGGCGAACAGCGGCATCTCTGTCATTGGCATCCCCGGCACCATCGACAATGACATCGCCTGCTCATCCTACACGATTGGATACGACTCCGCCTGCAATATCGCGCTGGAAAGCATTGACCGTCTCAGGGATACCATGAAATCCCATGAGCGGTGTTCCGTGGTAGAGGTCATGGGCCACCGTGCCGGATATCTGGCTTATTCTGTGGGCATTGCCTGCGGCGCTACAGTGGTGCTGGTGCCTGAGCGCGAAGTAGACTTTGAACGAGATGTCATTGAGCCGATCCGGCATGCCCGTCTGGGTGGACGAACCCACTTCATGGTCATTGTAGCCGAGGGCGTCCCCGGCAGCGCGTACAATGTAGCAGACCAAATCCGTGAGGCTACGGCGCTGGATACCCGTGTTACCGTACTTGGCCATGTGCAGCGAGGCGGTTCACCCACTGCCCGCGACCGTATTGTAGCCACCCATATGGGCTATGAGGCGGTCAAGCTTCTGGCGGAAGGGAAGACCTGTCGGGTGGTGGCGATGAAAGGTGATGACATTGTCGATTATGATATCACCGAAGCCCTGTCTATGAAGAAGGATCTAGATCAAATGAGTGTCACCGTGGCCCGTGCCATGACCGGCGTGGCCGACTGATAAATATAAAAGCACCGGGTTCCTCTGGAACCCGGTGCTTTTTGCTTTGTGTTGCTTTGCTTTTTTACTTCGCCAGTACCTTTTTCAGGCGGGCAAAGCGGGGCAGGCCGCTCTCGGTGGCCCGGTGGTTCTCACCCTGGATCAAAGGCAGGGCATAGTCGATAAAACCTTGATTGACGCCATTGCCTTCCTCATTGATCCACTCCAGAGGCACCTTCTTCTCGAAGTTAGCCACCTCAGAAAGATTGAACAGCTTGGTCTTGCAGGTGTACTTGCCGCCCTCGCGGGAACACTCAAAGCCCACCATCTTGTCGGTCTCACCGGCCACGGCGGCCTCCACAGCGGTCTTGCCCGCCAGGAAGGACTCGTCGATGTCGGTCTGAGAGGCCAGGTGCGCACCGCAGCGCTGGAGCAGGGACAGCTCGATACCACGAACCTTGGCACCGGTCTTCTCCTTGACCACGTTGGCCAGCAGCGCGGCCAGGCCGCCCAACTGGGCGTGGCCGAAGCCGTCGGTAGCGGAGGTCTTAGCCTCGGACACGAAGGAACCGTCGGCGTAGTGGATGCCCTCGGAGACGGCCACGATGCAGTTGCCGTTCTTCTTGTAGATGGTGTCCACATCGGCCAGGAACTTGTCCATGTCAAAGTCCACCTCGGGGAGGTAGACCAGGTCGGGGGCGCAGCCCACCACGCCCGCCAGGGCGGCGGCGCCGGCCAGCCAGCCGGCGTGACGGCCCATGATCTCGATTACGGTGACCATGCCGGTGTCGTACACCCGGCCATCCTTATACACCTCGGCGCAGGAGGTGGCAATATACTTGGCGGCGGAGGCAAAGCCGGGGCAGTGGTCGGTGCCGAACAAGTCGTTGTCGATGGTCTTGGGCACGCCCATCACCCGGCACTCATAGCCGGACTTGGCCATGAAGCGGCTGACCTTGGCGCAGGTGTCCATGGAATCGTTGCCGCCGTTGTAGAAGAAATAGCGGATGTTGTACTTCTTGAAGATCTCCAGGATGCGCTTGTAATCGGTGTCGTCCACGTCGGGGTCGGCAATCTTGTAGCGGCAGGAGCCCAGCTCAGAGGAGGGGGTATTGAGCAGAAGCTCCAGCTCCTTGGCGTCCTCCTGGCCCATGTCGTACAGCTGGTCGTTCAGCATACCCTTGATGCCGTGGGCCATGCCGTAGACAGCGGTGATGTCGGGACAGTCCAGCGCGGTACGGATCACGCCGTACGCGCTGGCGTTGATAACGGAAGTGGGGCCGCCGGACTGACCGATGACGCAAGCGCCCTTTAACTGTGCCATGTTGAATTTCTCCTTTGTGATTGGTTAATTAGGCCTTGCCGTTGCAGCCCAGCACGTTCACCAGCTTGTGGCGTACCAGCTCCTTGATGTTGGCGCGGGCGGGCTTCAGGTACTCACGGGGATCGAACTTGTCGGGATGCTCAGTGTAGAACTGGCGGATGGTGCCGGTCATGGCAAGGCGCAGGTCGGAGTCGATATTGATCTTGCACACGGCGCTCTCAGCGGCCTTGCGCAGCTGCTCCTCGGGGATACCCACGGCGTCGGGCATCTTGCCGCCGTTGGCGTTGACCATCTTCACGTAGTTCTGGGGCACGGAAGAAGAGCCGTGGAGCACGATGGGGAAGCCGGGCAGACGCTTGACGACCTCTTCCAGGATGTCGAAGCGCAGGGGAGGGGGCACCAGTTCGCCCTTCTCGTTGCGGGTGCACTGAGCGGCGGTGAACTTGTAGGCGCCGTGGCTGGTGCCGATGGCGATGGCCAGGGAGTCGCAGCCGGTCTTGGACACGAATTCCTCGACCTCCTCGGGACGGGTGTAGTGGGACTCCTCGGCGGAGACGTTGACCTCGTCCTCCACACCGGCCAGAGCGCCCAGCTCGGCCTCGACCACCACGCCGTGATCGTGAGCGTACTCGACCACCTTCTTGGTGATCTCGATGTTCTCCTCGAAGGGCTTGGAGGAGGCGTCGATCATGACGGAGGTAAAGCCGCCGTCAATGCAGCTCTTGCAGGTCTCGAAGCTGTCGCCGTGATCCAGGTGGAGCACGATGGGGATCTCGGGGCACTCGATGACAGCGGCCTCAACCAGCTTAACCAGATAAGTGTGGTTGGCGTAAGCACGGGCACCCTTGGAAACCTGGAGGATGACGGGGGCCTTCTCCTCGCGGCAGGCCTCGGTGATACCCTGGACGATCTCCATGTTGTTGACGTTGAAAGCGCCGACGGCGTAACCGCCGTTGTAGGCTTTCTTGAACATTTCGGTAGAGGTAACCAGTGGCATAGTTGACCAACTCCTTAAAATAATATTGATTTGCTGGGGTATACGTTATGATTTTAACATTTGAGGCAGAAAAATGCAAGTAAAAGCTCCAGCTTTTTCTAGACAAAAACCACAAATCAGAAAATTTTTTTACCATGCGGTGTCAACAAAATGACGGCGGGCATAGGATAGTGGGAAAGGGGGAGAGGCGGCATGATTCAACTGCTCCCATACGACCGCCGGGCGGCGGTGGCCTACGCACACAAATGGGCCTACAGCCGCAACCCGGCCTTCTATGATTTCAGCGAAATTGGCGGCGACTGCACTAATTTCGCATCCCAATGCCTGTACGCCGGTACCGGTATCATGAACTTCACGCCGGACTTCGGCTGGTACTACATCGACGCCACCGATCGGGCGCCCGCCTGGACGGGGGTGCCGTTTTTTTGGGAATTTATGACCCGTCCACAGCCCACCGACGGCCCGGTGGGCATCCAGGTGCACATGGACTTTTTGCGTCCCGGCGACTTTGTCCAGCTCCGCTTTGAGAGCAGCGGGGAAGTGTTCGCCCACACACCGGTGATCGTTTCTGTGGGAGCCACGCCAAGACCGGACAACATCCTTGTCGCGGCCCACTCCAACGACGCCGACTACCGGCCATTGGACAGCTACCAGGACGTGGTGGAGTGGCGGTTCCTCCACATCGTCGGGGCAATCAAGGTAATTGACGGTTCCTCGACCGGTTTGAGAGAAATGAACAGCGCGGAGGGGTGAACCCTCCGCGCTTTGCGCAGTTTTTATTTGTGCCACATCTTTTGACGGTATTTTTCCCGACAGGTATCTACCAGAATGGCATCTGTCCCATCGCAAATCAAATAGCAGTTTCCATTTCCACAGGGGATACGCAGGATATTGCTCATTATGACTCCTCCGTTTGCTTTTTCGGCCGCCCCCGGCGGGGTTTTGTCTTGAGACCGCCCAATGGGTTGGACTGGGCCGCGTCCCGCAGCGCGTCGCTGTCCACATGGGTGTAGATTTGGGTAGTGTTCAAGTGCTCGTGGCCCAGCACCTCCTGGAGGGTGCGCACATCCACACCGTTTTGCAGCATCAGCGTGGCGGCGGTGTGGCGCAGCTTATGAGCGGAGTATTTGCTGCTGTCCAGTCCGGCGGCGGTGAATCGCTGCTTGAGCATATAGTGAACCCCGGCCTTGGTGATCCGGGTGTGCTTCCGGGTAATAAACAGGGCGTAGGGATCCGCCGCACCGGACTGGGAGCGGACGGCAAGCCAGTCCTCAATGGCGGCCTGACAGGCCGCGTTGAGGTAAACCACCCGTTCCTTGTTGCCCTTACCCAGCACCCGCAGGCGGTCGCCCCGGATATCGGAGAGGTTGAGGCCAACCAGCTCTGAGATTCGTACACCGCAATTCAAAAACAACGTGATGATGCAAAAATCCCGTTCCGCATTATCGCCATCAATGGATTCCAAAAGCTGGATGCTCTCATCCAATGTCAGATAGCGCGGCAGAGACTGGCGCATCTTAGGCGAGTCCAGCTCCTGGATGGGGCTTTCGTCCAAAAGCTTTGCTTTTACGACCAAATATTTGTAAAAAGATCGGATTGCCGCAACTTTTCTGGCCCTTGACGATGCCGCCAGCCCAAATCCCAAGCTGGTGTTTTTGGCATTCTTCAACCGATCCCGGCTGAGAAAGCTGAGATAAGCGTAAATATCCGCCAATGTGACCGATTTGACCAGCGCAAGATCCACATCGTCAATTGAAATCTCGTCCAAAGGCGTGGAACGCGGCACATGGTCTTTTTCAATTTTTATGTAGCGGAAAAAGGTGCGCAGATCCAGAAAATACTCGTCTACAGTTTTTCTGGAATGTCCTTGGATCGTCTCGTGGTAGGCCAGAAAATCCCGCAGGATCGGAGGAGCCTCCGTACGATAATCTACCATAGTAGTGAGCGGCACATTCATAAGAGGAAAACAGTTGGGCAGACTAAACGGCAGAAATAACGATGGCCGTATGGAAGAAACCAAACGCTAATGCCTTGGATTTCTGTACAGGTCAGCCGATGGTTAAATCATGGCGCTGACCGAGCCAAAACAGCCACAAAGTCGGATTTGCCCATTTTGCCCTCCCCTTAACTCAACAAAATTTTTATTTTGTTGAGTTAAGTATGTATGCCGACCAGCACCTCCCTTTCTATAAAGTACGCTTCCGCCTTGGCTCTATCATATTCCAAAGCTTTGAGGTGATCCCTATGAGCTTCATCCCATGCACGCAGAACTGCAAATATCAGGATGAGGGTCTGTGTACGTTGGCCCAAGCTCCATCCATGGTCAGCCAGGCCGCTCCCAACGACGCCTGCCTGAACTTCACGCCCCGCCTGTCAAATCAGCACAGCGATGGCCTCACGAATGTTGCCGACTCGAATCAAATCTAATCCAGCCGGTACAGCGAGCTTTCCGTTGCTCCTGGCGGGCACCAGGCATTTGGTGAAGCCCAGCCGCCGCACCTCGCTCAAGCGTTGGTTGATGGCGTTCACTGAGCGCAGTTCACCGGTAAGCCCCACTTCCCCAATGGCGGCCAGGTCAAAGGGCACAGGCTTGTCCCGGAAGCTGGATGCCAGAGCTACAATAAGCGCCAAATCGGCGGCGGGTTCATTCAGCGTCAGACCACCGATGACATTGACGTAAAAATCACAATTGGACAACATCAGTCCGCCCCGCTTCTCCAGCACAGCCAGCAGCATCATGGCCCGGTTGTAATCGAATCCATTGCTGGTGCGCCGGGAATTCCCATAAGCCGAGGGCGACAGGAGTGCCTGGACCTCCGCCAGCACGGGGCGCACTCCCTCCATCACGCAGGTGACGCAGGAACCGGGCATATTTTCCGGCCTGCCTGCCAGCATGGCCTCCGAAGGGTTGGGTACCTCCTCCAGACCCCGATCCCCCATTTCGAACACACCGATCTCATTGGTCGCGCCAAAGCGGTTCTTGGCCGCTCGCAGAATACGGTAGGGATTGTGTTCCTCTCCCTCAAAATGGAGTACGCAGTCCACCATATGCTCCAGCACCTTGGGACCAGCCAGGGAACCCTCTTTGTTAATGTGACCGACGACAAATACTGTTACACCCATCCCTTTGGCCAGGTGCATCAACGCCATGGTACACTCCTTTACCTGGGCCACGCTGCCTGGCGAGGAGCTGGAATCTCCATTGTAAATGGTCTGGATGGAGTCTACGATGAGGATATCCGGCTTTTTTTCCTGGACAGCGGCCACAATGTCGTCCAGATTGGTTTCGGAAAATAGGTAAAGCCCCTGGTCCCGGATACCCAGCCGCTGTGAGCGCAGCTTGATCTGCCTCTCCGATTCCTCACCAGATACATATAAAACATTACAAAAACGGCACAGATTGTCACAGATTTGCAACATAAGTGTGGACTTTCCGATACCTGGCGCGCCGCCCACCAAAACCAACGAACCCTTCACCGCACCGCCGCCCAGTACCCGATCCAGTTCGTTCATGCCGGTGTTGAATCGCAGTTCATCCACCGCCTCAACCTCGGACATTGGGCGGGGCCGACGTACCCCAAGACCGGCAGCAGCGGATGCCGCCGTTTTTTTCTTAACGTCTGCCGCGGGTTGTTCCACAATGGTGTTCCACGCCCCGCAGGCAGGGCATCTCCCCTGCCATTTCAGTGATTCATTTCCACATTCCGTGCAGTAAAACAAGGATTTGGCCTTGGCCATACTACTTCCCTCCCAAAGTTGTAGTCATCATCTGGAGTTCATTAAAATATGCCCCCGCCAGCGCTATCGCTATCTTTCTCTGATAGGCGCCGGTGAGCAGCAGCGCCGCCTCCTCCCCGTTGCTGAGAAAACCGCACTCCACCAGAATAGCCGGACAGTTGATGTGGTCAAACAGGTAGATGCCGTCCGGCATGGGCTTAGCTTTTCGGTCATTGCCCGGACTTAATATCTGCCGAAGTACCTCCTGGGTACGCTCTCCCCACTGCCGGCTTATCTCATCACTGTTGAAAAACACCTGGGATCCGCTGTATCGTGAATCTGTAAAGTGATTTTGGTGTACACTTAGCAGTATAGCGCCCTGGGTGCTCTCTACCAACGCGACCCGGTTTTTCAGGTCTGAAACCTTTTTCTGTCGAATGGTCTCCGCACCACCGCTGTGCAGAGAAATGTCCGTTTCCCGGCTCAACCGGGGCTCAACCCCCAAAAATGTCATCAACGCCCGGGTTTTTTGTACAATAGCCAGGTTAATATCGCTCTCTTTATCCCCAGCCGCTGTGCTGGCTCCGCCATCCTCCCCGCCGTGTCCGGCGTCCAGAATCAGGGTCCATTGCCCTCCCACAGAAGCTGTGGCCGCCACAGACGCGGGCCGGCTGCTGCCCCCCAGCCAGCTCACCCCGCCCAACACACACAGACACAATAATAACAGCAGCATATCTCGCTTCATAAGCCAGTCCCCCTTCCCTCTACCATATGAGGGCGGGGGCAGCTTCATGCCTGGATCAAAGGTAGGAAAACACCTCTGTGTGCCGCTGAGAAACGGCCACAGACACCTGAGGGAATGCTTTGGCCAGCCAGTCCTGCAGTACCGGGCAGATCACGTTTTCTGTGGGGAAATGCCCAGCGTCCACCAGACTGAGGCCCAAGGCCCTCGCCTCCAGGAATTGATGGTATTTTACATCAGAGGTGACAAAGGTATCACAGCCCTGGGCCAGGGCGTCGCTCATGAATTCCGCGCAGGATCCGCCGCCCACCGCAATCTGGTGAACCGGCCTTCCGCCGTCCACCAGCCGTATACCATTGGCGCCCAGTAGACGTTTCACCGCCATGGCAAAGTCGTACAGCGCTTGTTTGGGTACACAGCCCACTCGGCCAATGCCATAGGGCCTCCCCTGCCCGTCCACGCCCTCTTGCTTTAACTGGCGGATGTCAGTCAGCCCTAATCGCAGGGCCAGCGCGTCGTTGACCCCTCCCTCCACCGCGTCCAGGTTGGTGTGGGCGCAGATGGCGGCAATATGATTTTCCGCCAGAGCCAGCAGAACTCTTCCGGTGACGGTCTGGTCTGTCACCGATTTCGCCCCGCCAAAGATCACCGGATGGTGGGAAACAATAAGCTGAGCCCCCTGCTCGGCAGCTTCCTGGACAACCTGCTCCGTGATGTCCAACGCCACCAGAATCTTGCTGACAGAGGCATCTTCCCTGCCAACCAGGAAACCCGCGTTGTCAAATCCTTCCTGCAGCTCAAATGGAGCCTTTTCCTGCAAAAAAGCGAACACGTTGCCCACAGTTGTCATGGATTTCAACTCCTTTTTCATCTCGCGCAGTCCGGATAGTACCTCCTCCAGCTCCGCAATGGCAATCTGGTCTGGCTCATGAGCGGCTAGCTGTCCCCGGAGGGCTTTTCCGGCTTTCTCCTCAATCATAGTTAGATAGTCTAACCGGAGCGGATCGCGGCTGTTCTTCCCTGCCCAAAGCTCCGCCGGAGATAAGGGAGCCATCCAACCGCCCCGGACGCTCCAAACACTATAGAGCCTTTTCCCTTCTCGAACAATTTGCTCGCTGAGGATGGAGTAATTATGGCTCTGGAGCCACAGGCGCAGCTGGGGCATTCCTGTCATAGGCTGCAAAAGCAGCAGCTTGTCCTGACACGTCCAGGGCGCGGCATCCAAAATAGCGGCGATCGTCTCCCCGCCCATTCCGGCGATCACCACCGTATCCACCTCGTCCGCGGCGATGTCAGCCAGCCCGTCGCACAGACGAAAGGAAATATTTTCGCTCTGTCCATACTGTTTGGCAGTTTCCTTGGCCCGGTTCAGCGGCCCCTCCCGCAAGTCGGCGGCGACAGCCGCTTCAATACGGTCATTCAGCAGCAGCCAAACAGGCAGGTAGCCGTGATCCGTCCCCACATCAGCCAGTCTCGCGCCCTGAGGCACCTGCTGAGCAATCGCTTGGAGTCTGGGTGCCAGTTCCATATTCTCTCTCCCGCTTTCCAGAAATAAACGAAAAGAGCGGAATTTCCGCTCTTTTCAGACGTGCCAATCAGGCGATGGTGGTGTTCAGCTTGTCCAGCAGAGCGTCCACATCTACCCCATGAACCATACAGGCCTGCTCCACGGTCTCCCCGCGGGAGGACGGGCAACCCAGGCAGTGCATACCAATGGACAGGAAAATGGGAGCGGTGTCAGGCGCGATATCCAAAATATCGCCGATAATGGTATCCTTTGTAATTTGAGCCATGTTCGGATAACCTCCTTGCAGTTTTTGTCGAACGAATATAGTATACCCAATATAACAGCAGTTTGCAAGTGTTTGCTGAAAAAAACCGAATGATCAATGAAAAAGGAACACCGCAACTGTATGTTACGGTGTTCCCTTGGCAGCGGATGAAGGATTCGAACCCTCACAAACAGAGTCAGAGTCTGGTGTGCTACCATTACACTAATCCGCTATATTGCCGCTCTCTCAAGCGACCTAAGTTATTATACCAAAACATTGCAGTTTGTCAACCCTTTTTGCAAAGTTTTCCGCAAAAAAACCGGCGGGCATATTTTCCCGCCGGTTAGCTCCTAAATCATGGCAATGCTTTTCCCAATGCCATCAGCCTAAGACAGACGCGTATACTGTTGTTCTTTACTCCAAATGCTTCAGGATTCCACCCAGAAGTTCCAACTTTCCCTCCCCTTTTTCCGCAGAAAACAGGATGAGGGGCACGGCATCCGGCAGGGCAAGCGTATCGCGGATCAGCTGCGCGTTGCCTTCAATTTCGCTCTTTTTCAGTTTGTCCAGCTTATTGGCTACTACAAGGAACGGGCGCTCTGAGCTCAAAAACACCTGAGCCATGGTGCAGTCGTCCGCCGTAGGTTTATGGCGGGCATCCACAATGAGCACACCCAAAGCCATCCGCTGGGTATCGGCAAACCACGCCTCAATCAGCCTCCCCCAACGCTCCCGCTCCTGCTTGGATACCTTGGCATAGCCATAGCCGGGCAAATCCACCAGATACAGCTTTTGGTCAATGCAGAAATAGTTAATGTGAGTGGTCTTCCCTGGCACAGCGCCCACACGGGCAAAATTTTTGCGATTGAGCAGCCGGTTGATAACTGACGATTTGCCCACATTCGACCGCCCGGCAAATACCACCTGGGGCAGTCCGTCCCGGGGAAAGTCCGCCGGCTTTGCCGCCGAACGGACAAATTCCGCCATATTCCAGTTTACCGTCATGACCATTCCCTCATTGGCGCAGATTGACGGCGCGGCCCGCAGTGCGCGGCGTCTCCGGCGACTGAATGGGCACTGCATCTATCTGTATAGGCAAATTACTTGTCAGCGCTTGAGCCAGCACTTCATCCGCCTGATGAACCTGCACAAAAGTGAGTGACTTCCGCACTGTCTGGTCAATATCCTCCAGATCCTTACCATTGTCCGCCGGAATGATGACAGTTGACATCCCGCCCCGCAGAGCGCCCATCGTTTTCTCCCGCAGGCCGCCGATGGCCAGCACCCGGCCTCGAAGGGTAATTTCGCCTGTCATAGCCACATCTCTTCGTACCGGTATGCCAGTGAGCGCGGAAACCATCGCGGTAGCAATGGCAATTCCGGCGGAGGGTCCATCCTTGGGCACCGCACCCTCGGGAAAATGGACATGAATGTCTTTTGTGCTGTAAAATTCCGGGTCTACCCCCAGCTGAGCTGCCCGGCTGCGGATATAGGATAGTGCCGCCTTAGCCGACTCTTTCATCACATCCCCCAAATTACCAGTGAGGACTACCTTGCCCGTGCCAGGGACTACGTTGACTTCCACCTCCAGGATCTCGCCCCCCACAGAGGTCCAAGCCAGACCATTGACCACACCCACCAGGGGCTCCTGAACGGGCTTATCCTCCAAATAACGACGTGGGCCCAGAAATTCTTGCAAATTCAATTCTGTAATGTTAATTCGCTTTACATTTTTCTGTACGATTTGCATTGCACTCTTTCGGCACAAAGCCGCCAGCTTTCGCTCCAACAGGCGCACACCAGACTCCTTGGTGTACCCGGCAATCAGCGTCTCAATGCCGGTGTCGCTGATTTTGATCTGGGCTTTCGTCAGCCCGTGGCGCTTTAGCTGCCGGGGCAGCAGATAGCGCTTTGCAATTTGCAGTTTCTCCTTATCCGTGTAGCTGGGCAGCTCGATGACCTCCATGCGGTCCAGCAATGGACGGGGCACGGTGTCCGTGGTATTGGCGGTGGTGATGAACATCACGTCGGACAAGTCAAACGGCAGCTCCAGATAGTGGTCCCGGAAGGTACTGTTCTGCTCGCTGTCCAGCACCTCCAGCAGCGCTGCCGCCGGATCCCCCCGGTGGTCGCTGCCCACCTTGTCGATTTCGTCCAGCAGCAGCACCGGATTGGCGCTGCCCGCCTGCTTGATGCCCGCAATGATCCGGCCCGGCATGGCCCCCACATAGGTCTTGCGGTGGCCCCGGATATCCGCCTCGTCCCGGATGCCGCCCAGGGAGATGCGGGCAAGCTTGCGGTTCATGGCACGGGCCACGCTCATGGCGATGGAAGTTTTCCCCACCCCCGGCGGGCCCACCAGGCAGATGATCTGGCCTTTCAGTTCAGGCGACAGCTGCTTGACCGCCACAAACTCCAGGATGCGTTCCTTCACCTTTTCAAGGCCATAATGATCCGTGTCCAGCGCCTTGGAGACCGCTGTGACGCTTACCCGCTCACGGGTTTTGACCTGCCAAGGCAGTTCCAGGCAGGTATCAAGATAGGTGCGGATCAC
This sequence comes from uncultured bacterium, assembly GCA_947176765.1. Lineage (GTDB taxonomy): Bacteria > Bacillota > Clostridia > Oscillospirales > Oscillospiraceae > Enterenecus. Next base: position 7,133 of record CAMWRX010000029.1, on the reverse strand, counting down.
CGCCGCCTCCGAGGATCCATAGGGCTGCTTTTCCAGGTGCTTTACCTCTTTGAGCAGCTTATCCCTCACCTCATTGGGCAGCTTGGCCTGCGTGATCTTACGGCGGTATTCGGCAATCTCGTTGTCCTCTTCTCCATCCCCCAATTCACGCTGAATGACCCGAAGCTGTTCCCGCAGAAAATAATCCCGCTGGCTGGCGGTGATCTGCTCGTGAATTTTGGCGGCCAGCTCGCTCTCTACTTCCAATATTTCTACTTCTCTGCTCAAGATACGGCACAGACGATCCAACCGGCGCGCGGGCCGCAGCTCTTCCAGCACTGCCTGCTTGTCCTCAAACCGAAGGGGCAGATTCTGTGCGGCATAATCGGCGATATAGCCCGGATCGTTGCTGGCAAGGAGCTTTAGATAGGTCTCCGGAGCAACCCGATCGGACAGCTCTGTATACCGCTCCATTTGATTGTATACCTGTCGGATAGCAGCCTCTATCCGCGGCGAATTCCCTCTGGGCGAGGACAACTCCGCCAGGTATTCCACCTCTGCCGTGAGATAGGGCTCCGTGTCGATAAGCCGCAGGAGGCGTCCCCGGCTGCGGCCCTCTACCATCACCCGGACGCCGCTTTCCGGCAGGCGCAGGATCTGTTTCACATCAGCCACAGTTCCGATGGCATATAAATCACCCTGAGCGGGATTCTCCACGGTCAGATCCCGCTGAGTCACCAGGAATATCGCTTTATTTTCCCCCATGGCCTCTTCCAGTGCTTGGATTGAGGCGGCACGGCCCACATCAAAGTGGAGCATTAGCTGGGGGAATACGGTTAGCCCCCGCAGGGCCAGGACAGGGATGGTTACCGTCGTTGATCCGTCTGTCCGCATATCTGTCATGAGGGGTCACTCCTTTCCGTACTGAAAAGGGGCGGGCCTCCGCCCGCCCCAAAACGACTCATTGTTCAATTGCTGGCATCGCTGCCGGATGGGGCATAACCGGCAGCTGAGCTTACCAGATAGTTTAGGACGCATTTCCTCTAGGAGACGCCTGTCCGCCTTTCTCTGTGCGCAGCGCCGCTGCGCCCAGTCTAGGCCGCGCGGGACGGCCCTCCTGACGCATGATCTCAGGCTCGGCCTCGCCATTGATGGCTTCAGCTGTAACCGTCACCTTGGCGATGCTCTGATCTGAGGGAGCGTCGTACATGACAGGCGTCATGACCTCCTCCAGCACCGCCCGCAGGCCGCGGGCGCCGATCTTGCGCTCCAGCGCCTTGTCCGCGGCGGCGTCCAGCGCCTCGGGAGTAAACTCCAACTCCACGTTGTCATAGTCCAGCAGGCACTTATACTGCTTCACCAAGGCATTTTTCGGCTCAGTGAGAATGCGCACAAGCTGCTCCCGATCCAGTGCCCTCAGCGTGGTAATAATGGGCAGGCGGCCGACCAACTCCGGGATGATGCCGAATTTCAACAAATCATGGGGCTGCACGGCCTTGAGCGCATCCTCTTTCTCCCGCTCCGAAGATGTCTTGACGTCTGCACCAAAACCAATGGTCTTTTGATCCAGCCGGCGCTCAATGATCTTGTCCAGCCCATCGAAGGCGCCGCCGCAGATGAACAGGATATTTTTGGTATCGATCTGCAAAAACTCCTGATGGGGATGCTTACGCCCGCCCTGGGGAGGTACATTGGCCACAGTACCCTCCAGGATTTTCAGCAGGGCCTGCTGAACCCCCTCGCCGGACACATCACGGGTGATCGAGGTATTCTCGCTTTTGCGGGCAATCTTGTCGATCTCGTCCACATAGATAATCCCCCGCTGGGCCAACTCGATGTCATAGTCGGCGGCCTGAACCAGGCGCAGCAGGATATTTTCCACATCATCACCCACGTAGCCCGCCTCAGTGAGGGTTGTGGCGTCAGCGATGGCGAAGGGCACCTTGAGGATACGGGCCAGGGTCTGGGCAAACAGCGTTTTACCGCAGCCTGTGGGGCCGATCATGAGGATGTTGCTCTTTTGCAGCTCCACATTGTCTCCGCCGCCAAAATAGATGCGTTTGTAGTGGTTATATACCGCCACCGAAAGGGCTACCTTGGCGCTGTCTTGACCGATGATATACTCATCCAACACAGCCACCATCTCTTTGGGCGTAGGGATCACATCAGGGATATCCGGCATATCCGCCCGGTCATCATCGTAGTTCTCACCCAGAACACTCAGGCACAGGTGAACGCACTCGTTGCAGATGTATGCGCCTGGGCCGGCGATGATCCGTTCCACCTGCTCCTGATGCTTGCCGCAAAAAGAGCAGCGCACCGATTTGTAGTCGTCTCTTGCCATATTATGGTTCTTCCTTTCAGGGAAAGGCCAAAGAGCGGAGGCTTTGTCTCCGCTCTTCAGCTCACTCAACGATTGGTGATAATCTTGTCAATAAGACCATACTCCAGGGCCTCTTCGGCAGTCATAAAGTTGTCCCGCTCACAGTCGGCGGTGACCTGCTCCACGCTCTTGCCGCAGTTGCCAGCCAGGATGACATTCATCCGCTTTTTAATGATTTCCAGCCGCTTCAGGTGAATGGCCATGTCAGTGATCTGGCCTTGGGTGCCGGCGGAGGGCTGGTGAATCATGATCTCAGCGTTGGGCAGAGCCATGCGCTTACCCTTGGCGCCGGCGGACAACAGAAACGCCCCCATGGATGCGGCCATGCCCACGCAGATGGTGGACACATCACACTTGATGTACTGCATGGTGTCATAGATGGCCATACCATCGGTGACGGAGCCGCCCGGGCTGTTGATATAGAACTGGATGTCCTTATCCGGATCCTGGGCTTCCAGATAGAGCAGCTGGGCAACCACCAGGGATGCGGTAGTCGCGTTGACCTCCTCGCCCAAAAATACGATGCGGTCATTGAGCAGCCGGGAAAAAATATCGTACGAGCGCTCACCCCGGCTGGTCTGTTCAACTACGTATGGAACCAAACTCATAATTGATGCTTCTCCTTTCAGATGGGGGAATCCGATTTCCATCGACGCCGGTTATTATACCCATTGTCCGCCGGCGGTTATTCCCTCCCTCTCCCAGAAAAGGAATGTAGTATGCTTATTCCTCAGTTTTCTTAGCCTTGGAAGTCTTTTTCTCTGCCTTTTCTCCGGCCTTTTCCGTCTTCTTGGAAGATTTCTTCTCCGCCTTCTCTTCCTTGTCCTCCGCCTTCTCGGCTTTCTTCGCAGGCTTCTTGGCGGAAGATTTCACCAGCTCCAGCGCCTTGCGGACAGACAAATCACGGCGCAGATCCTCGTCCTTGATGACGGCGCGAACCTTGTCCGCCTCCATGCTATACTGCTCAGCCAGCTTGCCGATCTCCTCTTCCACTTCGGCTTCGGTCACCTCAATGCCCTCGGCGGCGGCCACGGCCTCCAACGCCAGGTCGCTGCGCACGTTGCGGTCGGCAGCGGTCTTGGACTGGGCGCGCATATCGTCCATGGACAGACCCATCATCCGCAGATAGTCCTCAAAGCCGATGCCCTGGCTCTGGATGCGGTTGGCATAGTCCTCCAGCATCTTGTCTGCCCGGTAGTCGATCATGGCCTGGGGCACATCGCACTCCAGCTTCTCAATGAGAGCGTCAATGACGGCGGTCTCAAAGTCCCGGTCGGCCTGCTCCTGACGGCGGGCCTTCAGCTTGTCGCTCAGATCCTTCTTGAACTCGTCCAGGGTTTCAAACTCGGACACGTCCTTGGCAAACTCGTCGTCCACCTCGGGCTCCTGCTTCTCCTTTACCTCATGAACCTTGACCTTGAACACCACCTGGGCGCCGGCCAGCTCGGGGGTATAGTTCTCCGGGAAAGTAATGTCCAGATCCTTCTCGTCGCCGGCCTTCATGCCAATGACCTGATCCTCAAAGCCGGGGACGAAGGAACCGGAGCCCAGCTCCAGGCTGTAGTTCTCGCCCTTGCCGCCCTGGAAGGGCACGCCGTCCTTGAAGCCCTCGAAGTCGATGACTGCGGTGTCGCCCTTCTTAGCCTTGCGCTCCACGCTCACCAGGCGGGAAGCGCGGTCAATGTAAGGCTTCAGCTCCGCCTTCACATCGGCGGCGGACACCTTGACCTCCGGCTTAGCCACGGGCAGTCCCTTGTAGTCCTTAATGGACGCCTCGGGTTTAACGGTGACGGTGGCCTTGAAGGTGAAGCCGCCGGCGCTGACGTCCAGCACCTCCAACTGCGGATAGGCCACGGGGTCGATACCGGTCTCCTTCAACGCCCCTTCGTAGGCATCGGGATAGGCCAAAGAAATGGCGTCCTCATAGAAAATCTCAGCGCCGTACATCTTTTCCACCATTTTCCGGGGGGCCTTGCCCTTGCGGAAGCCGGGGATGTTGATGCGGTTCTTCTGGCGGTTGTAGACCTTGTCGATGGCGGCCTGGAACTCGGCAGCTCCAACCTCAATTACCAGTTCATAGGTGCTGTTCTCTTTTTTCTCGTTGCTCTTGATGTTCATGGTGTGTTCCTCCAAGTTTGGCCCGCCTCAGAATAGACTTGCTGGGCCTTCTTTCTAAATAATCCAATCTATTCTACCAGATAGGCGCGGAGATTTCCACTGTTTTTTTGCTTAATCTAAAATTTTTTTTGGACGAAATCCGACATAGTCCGCGGACACCAGACGGTAGTCCACCGATCCCTGCATTCCCTCGATGGCCAGCCGGTGGCTGGGCCCATGGAGATGGCCATAGCAGCAGGCGGTAACGTGGTACTGCTCCAGCAAATCAATGATCTCCTGGCAGCGGTAGCCCCGGTATAGAGGCGGATAATGGAGAAAGCACAGCTTCTCCTTCTCCCCCGCCGCCTTCAGCGATGCCTCCAGCCGGATCAGCTCCCGTTTGAATACCTTTTCCCACTGGGGCGCGCCATTTTCTTCAAAAAACCATCCCCGGGTGCCGCACAACGCCACATCCCCATAAAAAGTGCAGTTGTTGTGCAGAATGTGGAGGCGGTTAAATCCGTTGGCCTGGAAAAAGGCGTTCATCTTGGCGGCGGTGTTCCACCAGTAGTCGTGATTGCCCTTGAGCAGCCACTTCTCCCCCGGCAGCTCATGGTCGAGGAAAGCAAAGTCGTCCCGTGCCTCCTCCAAGCCCATGCCCCAGGACAGGTCGCCGCACAGCACCACCGTGTCATTGTCATCCACCGGGGCAAACCCCTCCCGGAGCTTGTCCACATAGCCTTCCCAGCCGCCGCCGAACACGTCCATGGGCTTGTCTGCACCCAGGGAAAGGTGGGTATCGCCGATGGCATAGAGAGCCATCCCATCACCTCTTACTTCAGAAAGTCCAGCACACAGCCCTTCATGGCGCCTTTGTCCACTACGTCATCAAAGCGGCGGCGGCGCTTCTTGAGCCTCGCCAGAGGCGCGGGGGTCGGCACACCGGTGATCTCAGTGAGCTGATCCAGTATATCCAGTCCGGACTTCTGCTCCTTCACACCCAAAGCGGTGAGCACACTGGAGCAGAATTTAAAGGGGCTGGCAGTGGATACAGTCACCGTCACCGTATCGTCCCCGGTCTCCTCCCGGTACTCCTCCAGCACGTGGAACGCCACGGCGGTGTGAGGATCAATGAGGTAGTTCCGCTCGTTCCACATTTTAGCGATCATGGCCTGGGTCTGCTGGTCATCGCAGCAGCCGGCGCTGAACAGCCGCTTGAGCTTGGTGCGGATGGAGCTGTCCACCCGGTAGCTGCCGTACTCTGCCAACTGGGACATATACTCCCGCACCAGCTTATCGTCCCGGCCGGACAGCTCGAAGAGCATCCGCTCCAGGTTGCTGGAGATGAGGATGTCCATAGAGGGCGAGATGGTATTATAAAAGGTGCGGTTGCGGTCATAGGAACCGGTATTGATAAAGTCGGTGAGTACGTTGTTCTGATTGGAGGCGCAGATCAGCTTGTTAATTGGAATGCCCATGGCCTTGGCGTAGTATGCCGCCAGGATATTGCCGAAATTGCCGGTGGGTACGCACACATTGATGGCCTGACCCTTGGTAATGGCTTCGGCCTTCAGCAGGTCACAGTAGGCGGAGGCGTAGTATACAATCTGCGGCAGCACTCGGCCCCAGTTGATCGAGTTAGCGGAGGACAGGAAGTAGCCCCGCTCCGCCAGCGTTTCCGCCAGCTCCTCATCGGCAAACAGCTTCTTGACCCCGGACTGCGCGTCATCGAAATTACCCACAACGGAGCACACGCCTACGTTGCCCCCCTCTTGGGTAACCATCTGCAGTTCCTGAATCTCAGACACGCCATCCTTGGGATAAAACACAAGGATCTTGGTCTTATCTACGTTGCGGAAGCCCTCCAGAGCGGCTTTGCCCGTGTCCCCGGAGGTGGCCACCAGGATGCACACCGTCTTTTTCTCGTCATTCTTTTCCAGGGACGCGGTGAGCAGATGGGGCAGGATCTGAAGCGCCATATCCTTGAAGGCGCAGGTGGGCCCGTGCCACAGCTCAAGGCAGTAGGTGTTGTCATCCAGCTTGCGGACGGGCGCCACATCCTCATGGGAAAACCTGCCGCCCCCATAGGCCTCAGCCGCGTAGGCGGTCAGCTCAGAACCGGAGAAACCCTCCAAAAAGCTGTTCATGATGTACACCACCCGCTGCTGGTAGGACATCTCCTTCATGGTCTCCACAGCGGACGCAGGCAGCCGTGGCAGCACCGCCGGGGTCATCAGGCCGCCATCCGGCGCCAGCCCCTTGGCAATGGCCTGGGGCGCATTCATACGCAGGTCTTTATTTCTCGTGCTCAAATAATTCATCGTTGACTCACTACTCTCATTAAATTGTTATAAAACAAGTCGCGCACGACTGTTTCATGATAACCATGGCACAGCAGATACTCATAAAAGCAGCTCAGCTTGTCAATGGACGGCAGAGCGTCGATGGTGTCGCAGCCATCCCAGTCGCCCCCCAGGGCCGCACAGGCCGCACCGCCCAGCTCCAGGATGTGATCCAGGTGAGCCCGCAGCATATCCAAGTCCCGGCTGCCGCCCACGAAGTCCCGATAGAAGTTAAGACCGATCACGCCCTGATTCCCTATTATCGCAGTTATTTGCTCATCCGTCAAGTTCCTTGTGTGATTCCACACAGATTTTGCGTTGGAGTGGCTGGC
>CAMWRX010000028.1 GCA_947176765.1 uncultured bacterium | reverse complement strand
GGACAGGGGGCTGCCCCCCTCCACGGTAATCGTGGAACTGCCCGCCCCCCGGACATTGGCCCCCAGACTGTTGAGGAAGCTCTGAAGATCCCCGATCTCCGGCTCCCGGGCGGCGTTGGTAATGGTGGTGGGGCCAGCGGCTCCCACCGCGCACAGCATGGCGTTTTCCGTGGCCCCAACACTGGGCAAAGCCAGCTGGACCTCGCCCCCCAGGGGACTGCCCAGGCAGTGGATCCCCCGGTCCTCGCTCACTTCGCACCCCATGGCCCGGATGGCATTGAGATGCAGGTCGATGGGCCGGGGGCCCAGCTCGCACCCGCCGGGATAGGTCAGGTGGGCTTCTCCCGTCCGCGCCAGCAGCGGGCCCAGGAAGATAATGGACGAGCGCATGGCCCGCATCTGCTCCTCCGAGATGGAACTTCCCGCCGCCCCGACGGGGTCTACGGTAATGGTGTGCCCCTTCTGCTCCACCTGACAGCCTAAATGCCGCAGAATACCTAGCGCGGAGGTCACATCGGTGAGCTGCGGGCAGTTGTGGAGCGTCACCGGCCCCCGGGCCAGCAGGCAGGCCGCGAGTATCGGCAGCACGCTGTTTTTTGCCCCGTGTACCGTCAATTCACCCTCCAGCGGCGTTCCGCCCCGAAGATACATCACGCTCATGGCAAAGCCTCCCCATAGAAAGAAATCTCCTTTCATCCTATGCGGAGGGGCCCACCTCTGTTATTTCAGCAGCGCCATGAGGTTTTTGTAGATGTCCTGGGCCGCGTGGGGCGCTGCCAGCTCCTTGAGCGCCTTCCCCATGGCCGCCCGGCGGGTCCCGTCGGCCAACAGGTCCATCGCCGCGTCGTAAAGGCCCTGGCCGGTGCAGTCCTTTTCCTCGATCAGCACTGCCCCGCCCCGGTCGGCCAGCACCTTGGCGTTTTTGTACTGGTGGTTGGCCGCCACAAAGGGGGATGGCACCAAAATGGCGGGCTTGCCCAGGGCGGTCAGCTCCCCGATGGTGGACGCCCCTGCCCGGCAGATGACCAGGTCGGCGGCGGCCATCACCACCGGCATATTGTCGATGTAGGGCCGGATCTCGCTGTCGGACACCTGGATCCCCCGTTTTTTCAGTTCGCCGGGCATCTCGTCTATATCCCGCCCGGCGGCGTGGATGTAGTGGAACCGGCGGCCCTCCGCCGCCCAGCGCTCCACAAGATCCACCGTGCGCTCGCTCATGTGCCCCGCCCCCTGGGAGCCCCAGAAGGAGATCACCAGCGGCTGGCTGTCCGTCAATCCCAGCTCCAGCCGGGCCTGCTCCCGGTTCAAGAAAAAGAACTCGCTTCGGACGGGGGTCCCGGTGACGGCGACCTTCTTGGCATCCTTATAGTACGCCGCCGCCTCCGGGAAGCCCACCATGACAAGATCCACCTGATTGGCCAGCGCCCGGGTGGTCAAACCGGGATAGGCGTTGGATTCGTGAAGCGCGCAGGGAATGTGCCGCCTCGCTGCCTCGTGGACGGCGGGATAGGAGGCGTAGCCCCCCGTGCCCACCACCAGGTCCGGCTTGAACTTTTTGAGAACAGCCGACGCCTCACGCTGGCCCACCGGCAGCTTGAGGGCGCTGCTCACGTTGTGCTTGAGCACCTTCCAGCTCCAACTGCGCTCAAAGGTGGACACCTGTACCGTCTCAATGGAGTAGCCCGCCTGGGTGACCAGCCGCTGCTCCATCCCCCGCTCCGCACCCACGAACAGGATCTCACAGCCGGGATGATGGAGCTCGAATTGCTGGGCCACCGCCAGGGCGGGATTCACATGGCCGGCCGAGCCGCCGCAGGTAAATATCACTTTCACATGGGTTCCTCCTACTCCGCCTTGGGGGCGGCAATCTGCCGGGACACGCTCAGCACCATGCCCATCTCCGCAAGCTGAATGGCCAGAGCCGTGCCTCCATAGCTGAAAAACGGCAGGGAGATGCCCGTGGGGGGCAGGAAGCCGGTGACCACGCCGATGTTAAAAAAGGTCTGCATTCCTGTTAATGTGGTGATGCCCACAATGAGCAGCGTCCCGAACCGGTCCCGGGCGTGGAGGGCCAGCCAGTAGCCCCGGATGATGAGCAGGGCAAACAGCGCCATGATGATAATCGCCCCAACCATGCCCAGCTCCTCACAGACAATGGAGAAGATGTAGTCATTGTGCTCCTCCGGGAGGAACAGGTACTTCTGCCGGCTGTTTCCCAAACCCACGCCCAAAAGCCCGCCGGAGCCGATGGCGATTTGTGACTGGATGGGCTGAAAACCGTCTCCCCGGGGATCCGTGAAGGGATCCTGCCAGATGTTGATACGGGCGGTCATGTACTCTGTCTGGGTGATGATAAACAACAGCGCCGCCCCCACCGCCGTTCCGCCGATGGCGAACCAGCCCAGCGAGACGCCAGAGGCGAACAGCACCGAGGCCGCGGCCACCACCACCAGGATCATGGCGGACATATGGTGCTGCATAGCGATGATTCCAAGCACCACCACCAGCACCATGCCGTAAGGGATCAGCTCCAGCAGACCGATGCGATCCAGCCGCGCCGCCATCCGGCCCGTGAAGGTGCGCTTGCTCCACTTTTTCGGCGGGCCGAGCTGGCTGTTCCGCTTGGACAGCCTGGCGGCAAAAAACATGATGACGCCCACCTTGGCGATCTCCGAGGGCTGGAATCGAATGGGGCCAATCTTAACCCACCGCAGCGCGCCGCCGCCCGACCGGCCAAAATAGGGGACAAACACCAGCGCCATCAGCACGATGGACGCGCCCAGCACAAACACAGACATCCAACGAAAATGCTGGTAGTCAATTTTGGAAATGACAAACATGGCGATCACGCCCAGTATCGCAAAACCAAACTGCCGTTTGAAGTAGTACAGCGGGTCGCCCCCGGTGTCCACGGCGGGATCCAGATTATACATGGCGGAGGCATAGGAGGCGGACAACACCATGATGAGGCCGATGGCGGTGAGCAGCATCACCAGGGCCAGGAAGGGCAGGTCGATGGGGCCCCGGGCCAGCTGCTGTTCAATGGTCAGGTCGCGTTTGGCTTTTCGGGCCATGGGTCTCCCCTCCTTTGCCGGGAAATAAATCTCTTACTTAAATAGCATATCGGTACATCACGCCCACGAACGCCAGCAGGCAGAACGCCACGGTGATGCCGGTGAAGGTGAGCACAATGCGCACCTCGCTCCACCCGCCCAGCTCAAGGTGGTGGTGGAGGGGGGCCATGCGGAAGATCCGCTTGCCGTGGGTGAGTTTAAAATAGCCCACCTGGATGATGTCGCTCATAGTCTCGGCGATGTAGATGACGCCCACGGGCACCAGCACCAGGGGCACGTCCAGGGCAAAGGCCATGCCGCACACCGCGCCCCCCAGGAACAGCGAGCCGGTGTCCCCCATGAACACCTTGGCGGGGTGGAAATTATACACCAGGAAGCCCAGCAGCCCTCCCGCCAGCGCCCCGGCGAACACGCCCACCGCGCCGAATTTCCACCAATGGGACAGCACCGCGAAAAACACCGACACCGCCAGGGTCACCGATCCGGCCAGGCCGTCCAGCCCGTCGGTGAGGTTGACCGCGTTGACACAGCCCACCATGACAAAGGCGGCGAATACCAGGTACACCCCCCAGGGCAGGGGCACGGTGGCGCTGATAAAGGGGATATACAGGTTGGGACTGAGGTGGTGGCTGTTCCGCAGCAGTGCCAGGAAGGCAATGGCCGCCGCCAGTTGGAGCAAAAACTTCCACCCGGCGGTGAGGCCGGTGTTCTCATGCTTACGGATCTTGGCGAAGTCGTCCACAAAGCCGATGGCCCCGCATACCAGGGCGAAGCCCAGCACAAACACCGCCTGCCAGCTTCCCTCCGCCATATCCCGCCAGCCAAAGGCAATGACCACGACAATCACCGCCAGGATGAACATGATGCCCCCCATGGTAGGGGTGCCCTCCTTGTTTTTGTGCCAGTTGGGGCCGATCTCCTTGATGGACTGGCCCGCGTGCAGGGCCCGCAGGGCGGGGATGAGGAACCATCCCACCACCACCGAGATCACAAAGGCGGTCAGCGCCGCCAGCAGTATCCGTACCATAGCTTTTCCTCCATACTCTCTTTCGTATTTTCCGCGTTTCCCTTCAGCCGTTCAACCGGGCCGCCGCCTCGCCCAGCGGCACGCCCAGCGCCAACGCCCCCGCCAAGGCGGCCAGGTGGTCGTACAATCGGGGCTCCTGTTCCACGCTCACCCGCACCCGGGTCAGCTCCCCACGGGCCGTAAACGCCTCGAATTCCAGCCGCTCCCCCCGGAGGCGGACATTCTTGGCAGTGAGATCCGCCTGGGGCCGCCCGTCGGAGTAGGCGTATACCGTTCCCGGCATGGCCCGCGCCAGCCGGCGCCCCTCCGGGTCGTCCAGCCCCACAATCGTCACATCCGCCCTGGGGGACAGCGCCCACCGGGCCGCGGCGCAGCCGCTCAGCGTCCTCTGGGCGGGCTGGTCGAAGTTCTCCACCACCACCGCGCGGCAGCGCCCCTCATACAGCGCCGCCTGACAGGGGGTCAGCTCCACCACCGGGTGGGGCAGCAGCCTGCGCAGCAGCCGGGCCGTCAGCGTGCCGCCCCGGCCCACCACGGCCACCGGATCCCCTGTTTGACTCCTATCGGTCGCCATACTCAACATTGGTCACAAATCTTACCTCCACCACCGTGCCCAGCGACACCATGGTTCCCGCGTCCAACGACTGGGCAGCCATCACGACCGTCGGATCAGTGAAGTCCACCACGCCGGTGGCCCGCATGAACAGGCCCAGTTCCTCCAGTTTGACCTTCGCCGCCGTGGGGCTCAGCCCGGTCAGGCTGGGCACCTCCACCTGCCCTGTGGGCGCGTCCTCCCCGAGATACAGGATCACGTTGGATCCGCCAGGGATGGACACACCGGCAGCGGGCACCTGGTGGGTGACAGTATTGCCCGTGCCCACGGTGCGGCACTCAAAGCCCGCGTTTTGCAGCGTGCCCTTGGCCACCGTCAGCTCTTTCCCCACCACATAGGGCATCGGGGCGTCCGCGCCTGCCAGCTCGTCGCCGGAGTACTGCCTTTCAATGCCCATATAGTCCAGAATGTCGGCAATGAGCGCCCCGACCATGGGGGCGGCGATGTTGCCGCCGCTGATGTAGGTGCCGCCGGAGGTATAGCTGGAGCCCGGGCCGGAACGCTTGGGCGTGTCGTACACCACCAGCACCAGCACCTGGGGATTATCCGCCGGGGCAAACCCCATAAAGGAACACATGACATCGTTATTATAGCCGGGTTCGTTCTTCCGATCCAGCAATTCCGAGGTGCCCGTCTTGCCGCCGATGCGGTAGCCGCTCTGGGCAGCGTTATGGCCGGAGTCGTTGGCGACCACGCTCTCCAGGATGCCCCGCATTTTTTCAGAGGTGGACTCGCTGATGACCTGGCGCACCTCCTGGGTCTCATGGTAGAATGTGGTATTGCCCTCCCCATCGGTGATGGACTGCACCACGTAGGGCTGGAGCAGGTGCCCGCCGTTGATGACGGCGGCAAAGGCGGTGACCATCTCCAGAGGGGTGACCTTGAAGCGCTGGCCGAAGGAGCTGGTGGCCAGCTCCAGCGACGCGTTGATGCTCTTGAAATGCTCCTCGCTCCAGAAGATGCCCTTCTCTTCCCCGCTCAGGTCGATACCGGTCTTCTCAAACAGACCGAAGTCCTTCCAGTACTTCCAGGTGATTTCCGGCCCCAGCTCCGCCGCGATGTCCATCAGGGCCACGTTGCAGGAGTTGCCCACCGCTTTGGTCAGGTTCTGTTCCCCGTGGCCGCCCTTTTTGTGGCAGCTGATGGGGTCATTCACGCCCGGAAACTTTTTGGATCCGCCGCAGTAGTAGGTGCTGTCCAGGGAGATGATGCCCTCCTCCAGTCCGATGGCCACGGTGATGGGCTTGAACACCGACCCCGGCTCATAGGTCTCGTCCAGGGTGCGGTTGCGCATCTGTTTGTTCCAGGCGGCCATCCAGGCGGCGTTGGCCTCCTCGCTGTCGTCGCCGTATTCCGCCGCCACCTCATCGACCTGGGCCTGCAGATCCTCGCTGAGGATGGTCCCCCAGTTGTTGGGGTCGAAATCCGGGCTGCTGGCCATGGCCAGCACCGCCCCCGTCTGGGGATCAATGGCCAGGCCAAACGCGCCGGCCTGCACGTCGTAGGTCTCGATGCCCTCGGCCAGCGTCTGCTCCAGCATGGCCTGGATGCGCTCATCGATGGTGAGGTAGACGTTATAGCCGTTCTGGGCGTCGAAATACATCTCGTAGCCAGAAATCATATCCTGGCTGCGCCCGTTGATGGAGGTGACCACCCGGCCCAGCTCGCCGGACAGCGCGTCCTCATACCCCAGCTCTACGCCGGACTTTCCCACCTTGTTGTCGCCGCTGGTCTCGGTCTGGCCCATATAGCCCAGCACATGGGAGCCTATGGAGGAGTAGGGATAATACCGCTTGCTGCTGGGGGTGAGCTGGAGCCCAACGGACAGCTTATTCTTGCTGATGAACTCCCGCGCCTTCTCCGCGTCCTCCTCCTCCAGCTCGTAGTACAGCACCTCATAGCCGGAGGTGATGCGCTCGATCCGGGTCCACAGCCGCTCCTCATCATAGCCGAACAGATCCACAATACCGTCCACGATGGTCTTGCGCAGGTTGTACAGCGCCTGCTCATAGGCGGCCTCGTCCAGCTTGCCGTCCTCATCCGTGTAGTTGTCCTTGCTGACGGAACTGTAGATGGTCATCGGGTTCAGAATCAGCTTGTAGACCGTGGCGGACATGGCCAGGGTGCGGCCCTCCCGGTCATAAATGGCGCCCCGGCTGGCGGCTACGGACACGCTTTTGGTCTGCTGGTTGGCCGCCCTCTCTTCCCACTGGCTGTGTTCCACGATCTGGAGCTTATAGAGCTGGCCAATGAGGGGGAGGAAAATGCCGACGCCCAGCACCGCCATCAGGAAGATGGTGCGCCGGAACAGACTTCTGTTGTTTTTCCCCTCCGAACGGCGGGGCTTGTGGTCAGCGTTCTGCATAGGGCTTCGCTCCTGCTTCTTCGATATCATAGGGCTTATGGGAGAAGGGCGCGGGAAGCCAGTGCATTCCTCACGCCCCTCCTATCTCTTTATGGGTCAATGTATGTGCGGGGACAGGCCGGTTATGACAGCAGGCCGGCGAAAAAGCGCTCTGCCCGCTGGAGCATTCCGGACAGACCCTCCCCCGCGCCGTCATAGTACACCACGTTATCCTCGGTGGACAAGTCGAGATACACCGTCTGCCCCGCCCCGGGCTTAATCATGGTGCCGTCGGACAGGAACTGCTTCTCAATTGCCTCCAGGTCGTACACCAGCTCATACTTGGCCAGGAGCGTTCGGTTCTCGTCCTGGAGGTTGGACAGCTCGTCGCGCAGCTTCACGATGTCGTTGTTGGCGGTGGCCAGCTGGGCGCAGCTCATCACCAACAGCAGCGCGCAGGCCAGCACGGCAAACAGCCCCACCACGGCAAAGGGAGCCACCGCCCCCTGGGGGCGGACCTGTACGCTGGGCCGTACCGCCGGACGCCTGCGGGGGCGGGTCTGCGAACGGCGCCGGGGCTCCGGGCGGCGGACGGTATTGCCCTGTATCCGTTCCTTCCGGGCAGGCTCCCGGATGGGCTCCTGCTCAAACTCCGGCTGATAGGCCACGCTGCCGTAGGTGCGGTATCTTCTGTTGTTCCTGCGCTCAGTCGCCATGGGGCATTCTCCTCCGTACTTGTTCCGTGCCCCACTGTGCTGCCCGCAGGGTCTGGGGTTTATACCTTTTCCGCCACCCTCAGCTTTGCACTGCGGGCTCTCGGATTGTCGTTTACTTCTTCCTCATCCGCCACAATAGGCCGCTTGCCCACCAGCTTCACCTTGGGCGTCTTGCCGCACACGCACACCGGGAAGTCCGGCGGACAGGTGCAGCCCTTTGCCCAGCCGGCGTAGGCGGTCTTGACCAGCCTGTCCTCCAGCGAGTGGAAGGAGATGATGGCCAGCCGCCCTCCCGGATTCAGCGCGTCCAGCGCACTGTCCAGCAGCCGCTCCACCTCGCCCAGCTCGTCGTTCACCGCGATGCGGATGGCTTGGAAGGAACGCTTGGCGGGGTGCTGCTTCTCCCTTCTCGCTTTGGCGGGCATGGCGTCCCGGATAAGCTCCGCCAATTGGCCTGTGGTCTCAATGGGGGCCTGCGCCCGCTCCCGGGCGATGGAGGCGGCGATGAGCCCGGAATAGCGCTCCTCTCCGTACTGCCAGAGGATGTGCTTGAGCTCCTCCTCGCTCCAGTGGTTCACCACATCTTTCGCGGTAAGCGGGGCGGACTGATCCATGCGCATATCCAGCGGGGCGTCCTGCAAGTAGGAGAATCCCCGGCTGCCGTCATCCAGCTGCGGAGAGGACACCCCCAGATCAAACAGCATTCCGTCCACCCCGTCCACGCCCAGCGAGGCCAGGATGGCCCTCAAATCACCAAAGTTCCCCCGCACCAGGGTCACTTTGTCCATGTGTCCCGCAAGGCGCTCAGGGGCGGCGTCCAGCGCCGCCTTGTCCCGGTCAATGGCAATCAGCCTTCCGGTGGTGAGCCGCTTCACAATCTCCAGCGAATGGCCCGCCCGGCCCAGGGTGCCGTCCACATACACGCCGTCGGGCCGGATATTCAAACCGTCCAGGCACTCGCTCAGGAGCACCGGCTTATGGGTATATTCCATATCGCGTTAAATCCCCAGATTCTTCATGAGGTTTGCAATGGTCTCGGGGTTGAGCTGCTGCTGGGTCTTGGCCTTCCAGTTGTCCGCGCTCCAGATCTGGGCCCGGTCGTTGTTGCCGGTGATGACCACATCCCGGTCGATCTTGGCGTAGTCCTTTAAATAGGACGGCACTTGAAAGCGCCACTGCTTGTCCGCCTCGCACAGCTGGGCGGAGGCGAAGAACAGATCCATGGCCGCCGCGTCGGTGGTGGACAGCTCGGACACACGCTGGCGCAGCTTGTCCCATGTCTCCATGGGATAGAGGGTCAGGTTCTCCTTCACGCCCACCGCCAGATAAAAGGCGGAGCCCAGCTTGTCCCGGAGCTTGGAGGGCACGATGAGACGGCCGGCATTGTCGATGCTGTGTTCATAAGTGCCGGTCATCCTACTCCCTCCATTCCACTCCTATTTTTAGCAGTTTTACTCCATTTCACTCCACTACGCTTTTCAGTATACTCTAGCCCCCCATAAAATGCAAGAACTTTTTTCCATCATTTTGCCCATTTTACAGGAATAAATGGCCGAATTTAATCGAACAGTCATTCGTTCTCCTTTTGTTCGATACAAGTATGGGGGCAGGCCCCAGGGCCCGCCCCCATATCTTGTTACACAGAAAAAAGCCCCGCCGCGGTCTCCCGCGGCGGGGCTGAAACACCATAATAGATTGAAAACTCACTCGTCCGCCTCAGCGTCGTACATCCGGCTGCCGCCGGACTGGCTCGAAGAGGAACCGCCTCCGCCCATGCCGGAGCGGAACTGGTTGTGTACCTGGCGCATCTCCGCGTGGGCGGCGGCCAGAGCGTCCTCCGTCCGGCGCAGCAGATCCACGCAGTACTCGTTGGTCTCCCGGCAGGTCTTTTTGGCCTCCTCGTCGGCGTGGGCCAGCACCTCCCGGGCCTTCTGCCGGGCCTGGTTCATCACCGGCGCCTCGTTCACCATCTGGTTGGCCTCAATCTCCGCCCGCTTGCGGATCTCCTCCGCTTCCCGCTTGGCGGCAGCCAGATACTCATTCCGGGCGTTGAGAATCTTCCGGGCCTCCGCCAGATCCACCGGGAGCTGCTTTTTCGCGTCCTCGATCAAATCCAGCGCCTTATCCCGGTCGATCACGCATTTATCGCTGCTAAACGCGGCATTTTTTGCCTCGTCAACCATATCAAAGAGCATATCCAGCAGTTCGTCCACGGCTGTCGCCATGCGTCATCTCTCCTTTTAGATGTAAAATCCGCTCGTTTATAAATAATCCCGTCCGCTCGCCGCCACCTTGGCCCGCACCTGCTCAATGATCTGCCGGGGCACGAAATCGGACAGGTCCGCCCCGTACCGGGCCAGCTCCTTCACTACGGTGGAGCTGAGATAGGCGTATTTGGGCCGGGTGTACAGGAATACGGTGTCCAGCTTGGGGTAGAGCTTGGCGTTGACCATGGCCATCTGTATCTCCGCCTCGTAGTCGGACACCGCCCGCAGCCCCTTCACCAGCACCCGGGCTCGGTGGCTCTTGGCATATTCCGCCACCAGCTCCTGGGAACAGTCCACCTTCACGTTGGGCAGTTCCTCCGTCACCTGGCGGATCAGCTCCACCCGTTCCTCCGGGGAAAACAGCCCGCCCGACTTGGCGGAGTTGACGCTGACGCAGACGATCAGCTCATCGAAAATAGCCGCGGCCCGCTTGATGATGTCCAGATGGCCCAACGTCACCGGGTCGAAGCTGCCGGGATAGATGGCACGTCTCATGGGTCATGCCCTCCTGCGGTACAGGGTAAATTTGATTCTGCCATAGCGGTATTCCCTCCCCTTTTCATAGGGGGCAGGGGGCTCGGGCAAGAGGCGGTCCGCTGGACTTTCGCATACTATTATACCATTTTCCACCACAATGTCAATTGCCGTGATGACCTCCAGCGCCCGCTCCAGATTCCCGGAGGCGTAGGGCGGATCCAGGAAGATGAGCCCGTACTTCTCCCGGCAGCGGCTGAGAAACGCGGCAAAATCCTTTCCGTGGCAGGCGGAGCGGTCCTCAAAGCCGCAGTTCTTGATGTTCCGCTGAACCACCTTCAGCGCGGCAGGGGCGCTGTCCACAAAGTCACAGAACACCGCGCCCCGGGACAGGGCCTCGATTCCCAGCTGGCCGGTGCCCGCGAACAGATCCAGCACCCGTCTGCCCTCAATGTCAAACTGGATGGCGCTGAACAGCCCCTCCTTCACCCTGGATGTGGTGGGGCGGGTATCCAGGCCGGGCAGCTCCTCTAAATGCCGCCCCTTGGCCAAACCTGTAATCACTCTCATGGCGTCTCGTCCTTTCCCTGTGGATCATTTGGCTTGTGAAAATGGGCGTACACCGCCTGGGCGGTGTTTTTCGGCACGACGGCGGACAGCTCGTCCAGCGTCGCCGCTTTGACGGCCTTTACGCTCTTGAACGCCTTCAACAGCTGCGCCTTTCTGGTGGGGCCTACGCCGGGAACCTCATCCAGCGCCGAGCCCTTCAAATGGCTGGCCTGCTGCTGGCGGTGGAACTCGATGGCAAAGCGGTGGGTCTCCTCCTGAATGCGGCCCACCATGGCGAACAGCGCCTGATTGGCCTGGATACCGATCTCCCGGCCGTCCCCGGTCACCAGGGCCCGGGTGCGGTGGCGGTCGTCCTTCACCATGCCGTACACCGGGATGCCGTCAAGCCCCAGCTTCGACATGGCCTCGCAGGCCGCCTTCACCTGCCCCGCGCCGCCGTCCATCAGCAGCAGGTCTGGCTTGGCGGCAAACTTCTCATCCCCATCCAGATAACGCCGGAACCGCCGCTCCACCACCTGCTCCATGGAGGCGTAGTCGTCGGCGTGGGGCATATCCTTCAGCTTGAAATGGCGGTAGTCCCGCTTCAGCGGCCTGCCATCGCTGTGGACGGTCATGGACGCCACAATGTCCGAACTGCCCGTGTTGGAGATGTCAAACGCCTCGATCCTGTGGGGCGGCTCGTCCAGCCCCAGCAGCGCCCCCAGCGCCTCGGTGAGCTTGGAGCGCCGCTCCTCCGCCGTGGTGGCCCGGAGCACCTCCTCGGCGGCGTTCTCGTTGGCCAACTTGACCAGCTCCATCTTGGCTCCCCGCTGGGGCGTGAGTACCTCAACCTTGCGGCCCACCGCTTCGGTGAGCATACGGGCCAGCTCCACCTGCTCGTCGATGTCGCAGGGCAGCAGGATCTGCCGGGGCAGCTGGCCACGTCCGCTGTAATACTGGGCGGCCAGGGTGGACACAGTGGTCTGCTCGTCCTCCATGGGAATGCCCAGCAGCTCCCAGTCCTTGGCCGCCAGCTCGCCGCCGATGTAGTGAAGCACCACGAAACAGCTCTTGGCCTCCCCCCGGTGGTAGCCTACCACGTCGGTGTCCGCCAGCGACCCGGCCACCGCCTTCTGCCGCTTGGACAGCAGCTGGATGGATCGGATGCGGTCCCGGAGCTGGGCGGCCTTCTCAAAGCGCAGCTCCTCCGCCGCCAACTCCATCTCGTCGGTCAGCTCGTCCACCACCTCGTCCAAACGGCCCTCCAGCAGCCGCACCGCCTGGTCGATGGAGCGCTTGTACTGGGTCTGGTCCATATCAGGGCGGCAGTAGCCGTCGCACACCCCCATATGGAAGTTGAGGCAGGGCCGCTCCTTGCCAATGTCCTTGGGGAATTTCCGGCGGCAGCCAGGAAGCCGTAAGGCTTGCCGTAAGGCGTCGATAATACCCTGGCTGGCATTTCGGCTCCCGTAAGGGCCAAAGTACCGCGCCCCGTCATCCTCCACCCTGGTGGACAGCGAAAACCGGGGATAATCTCCCGGCGACAGGCGGATATAGGGGTATCCCTTGTCGTCCTTAAGCAGGATATTGTACCGGGGCATATGGCGCTTGATGAGGGCGCACTCCAGCACCAGGGCCTCAAACTCCGACTGCGCCACAATGACGTCAAAGTGGTCGATCTGGCCCACCATAGCCCGGGTCTTTTCGTTGTGCCGGGACTGGTCCTGAAAGTACTGGCTCACCCGGTTTTTCAGCGCCTTGGCCTTGCCCACGTAGATGACCTCGCTGGCGGCGTTCTGCATGATATACACGCCGGGCTTCAGCGGCAGGGCGTGGGCCTTGTCCCGCAGTTCATCGAATGTCAACGGGGTCACCTCCTGTTGTCACGCTTCTTACAAAAAAAGCGCCGCTCAAATTAAGCGGCGCTTTTCATGATGATTTGCTATTACTCGGCAAACTCGGAATTGATGAGCTCCACCAGAGCGTTGATGGCAGCCTCCTCATCGGGGCCGTCGGCAATGAGGTTGATGGCCGTGCCCTTCACGATGCCCAGGGACAGAACGCCCAGCAGGCTCTTGGCATTGACGCGGCGGTCATCCTTCTCCACCCAGATGGAGCTTTTGAACTCGTTGGCCTTCTGAATAAAAAACGTAGCCGGACGGGCGTGCAGACCGACCTGGTTGTTTACCGTAGTCTCTTTCATGAACATGAGCAATTCCCTCCATCATAAAGCTCGGCCTCGGGCACGTCAGTCCATCCACATGGCCCGATCCAAATCTTTTTACCCTGACTAGAATACCAAATTTCGCCCCTACCGTCAAGAGTATTTTCACCAAATTCTTACTGCCGTAGTCCACAACATTAAGTGCGAAAGAGCCAACAGACCCCTTTCAAACGCGTTTTTGGCAAAAAAACGCACCTGCTGCCCGCGCTGAATTGTGGCTCTTGTTTCCAACGGCAGGTTGTGGTATAATCTGTATTCCAGCATAAAATAGTGTAAAACTGGTGAATGATTCAAGGAGCGCTGCTATGAAAATCGTTGTTTTGGCCGGCGGGCTCAGCCCGGAACGGAACGTGTCCCTGTCCAGCGGGTGCAAGGTGTGCGCCGCTTTGCGGGAACGGGGACATGAGGTTGCTTTCATTGATCTGTATCTGGGGACACAGGAATCCCCGGAAGCCTTGTTTCACGCGCCCATTCCCGCGGAGCTGACGAAAATCGGACGTCAGGCCCCCGATTTGGAACAGGTAAAGGCCTCCCGCTCCCAGGGCGGCGACGGCCAGTTTGGGCCTGGGGTGCTGGCGCTGTGCCGGCTGGCGGACGTGGTGTTCCTGGCCCTCCACGGCGCCTGCGGCGAGGATGGCCGGGTACAGGCCGCGCTGGATCTGCTGGGCATCCCCTACACCGGCGCGGGCTATCTGGGCAGCGCCATCGCCATGGACAAAGACCTGACCAAGCGCATCATGGCCCCGCTGGGGATCATCACCCCCAAATGGGAGCTGGTTCGCTACGGCGCGGACGACATTCCCGCCCTCACCGGCCGCCTGGAGCTGCCCTGCGTGGTGAAGCCGGTGGCCTCCGGCTCGTCCATCGGCGTGTCCATCGTCCACGACAAAGAGGCGCTGTCCGCCGCGCTGACGGACAGCCTCGCCTTCGGCGGTATGTGTGTGGTGGAGCAGTACATAACCGGCCGGGAGATTCAGGTGGGCATTCTGGAGGATCGCGCCCTCCCCTCCATCGAGATCATCCCCAAGACCGGCTTCTATGACTACGAGAACAAATACCAGCCCGGCGCGGCGGAGGAGATCACCCCCGCCCCCATCCCCGCAGAGTGGGAACAGCGGCTGGGCGAGGCGGCGCTGACCGTGTTTCGCGCCCTGGGGCTGTCGGTGTACTCCCGGGCCGATTTTATCGTGACGGAGGACGGCACCCCCTGGTTTTTGGAGATCAACACCCTGCCCGGCATGACCCCCACCAGCCTGCTGCCCCAGGAGGCGGCGGCGGCGGGCATCGGCTATGGCGAGCTTTGCGAGCGCATCATCAACGCGTCTTTAGAGGCCCGGAAGGCCGGTAAATAACGCCGCCGAGAGAGCGGGAGAGGAGCGCCATTATGGAGGCACTGACACTGAGACAGCTTTTGGAAGCGGTAAACGGCACCCTGCTGGGGGATTTTAACGATCTGGACGCCACAGTGGCCGAGGTGAGCACAGACAGCCGGAACATCGCGCCCGGCTGCCTGTTTATCCCCCTGGAGGGGGAGCGGTTCGACGGCCACTCCTTTATCAATCCCTCCCTGGAGGCCGGGGCGGCGGGATGCCTCACCGCACGGGAGCGGGAAAGCTACCTTCCCGGCAAATTCTACATCAAGGTGCGCTCCACCCAGCGCGCCCTGTGGGAGCTGGCACAGTACTACAAAAAGCTGTTCCCCATCCCCTTCATCGCCATCACCGGCTCGGTGGGCAAGACCACCACCAAGGACATGGTGGCGGCGGTCTTGGGTGCGAAGTTCCGCGTCCACAAGACGGAGGGCAACTTCAACAATGACATCGGCGTGCCCCTCACCCTGCTCAAATTGGAGCGGGATCATGAGGTGTGCGTGGTGGAGATGGGGATGGATCACGCCGGGGAGATCGACTATCTGGGCAAGCTGGTGGAGCCGGACATGGCCCTCATTACCAACATCGGCGACGCCCACATCGAGAACCTGGGCAGCCGGGAGAACATTTTTAAGGCCAAGTGCGAGATCTTCCCCCACTTGAAACAGGACGGCCTGGCCGTCCTCAATGGGGACGACTCCATGCTGTCCACCCTGCGGGACACGCTGCCCCAGCGCACTGTGTTCGCGGGCAGCGGCGAGGGGCTGGACTATACCGCCTGCGACCTGAGCAGCGACAATGTGGGCCACCTGAGCTGCCGGATCAAAACCCCCCGGAGCCAGTTCCAGGCTGACATCCCCGCCCTGGGCAGCCATATGATCTACCCCACCCTCATGGCCGCCGCCGTGGCTGAGGCGCTGGGCATGGCCCCCGACGAGATCGTCCGGGGCATCGGGGCGTTCCTGCCCACCAAGATGCGCATGAACATCATCCGCTGCAAGGGCGACATCGTCATTTTAAACGACGCCTACAACGCCAATCCCCAGTCTATGCGGGCCGCCGCCGCCGTTTTGGGCGACGCCGGCCAGAAGCGCCACAAGGTGGCGGTGGTGGGCGACATGAAAGAGCTGGGCGCCGGCAGCGAGCAGTTCCACCGGGCGGTGGGCGGCTGCTTCGCCCAGGCCGGAGCCGACCGGCTCATCGCCGTGGGCGATCTAGCCCGGTTCATGGCCCAGGGCGCGAAGGACGCCGGACTTTCTCAGGCGGACTATTTCCCCACTTTGGACGAAGCAAAAAACGCCCTCTCCCGGGAGGTGCGGGCGGGGGCGACCATCCTGGTGAAGGCGTCCCGCTCCATGGCCTTTGAGAAGATCGTGGACTTCCTGCTGGCCAACGTCCCCCAGTGAAGTCCCTCCTGTCCCAGCGCAAAAACTAAGGAGAATTTTCATGATTGACATACAGCTTACCGGCCTTGTCAAAGAGTTCGAGGTCGGCAAACGGATATTGGACGGCTTCTCCCTCCAGATCGACGAGGGGGAGCGGGTGGGCCTGCTGGGCCGCAACGGCGCGGGCAAGACCACCATCTTCCGCATGATGACCGGACAGGTTCACCCTGATGAGGGAACCATTGCCATCGCTCCCGGCAAGCGGCTGGGGCTGATCTCGCAAATTCCGGTCTACCCCGAGGGGTACACCGTAAGGGATGTGTTGGACACCGCTTTTGCCCCACTCCACGCCATGGAGCGGGAGCTGGCTGAGCTGGCCGCCCAGATGGGCGAGAACACCGACCCCCAGGTGATGGCCCGGTACGATAAGCTCACCGCCGCCTTTGAGCTGGGGGGCGGCTACGACACAGAAACACGGCTGAATAAGGTCTGCAACGGCCTGGGCATCGGGGCCGATATGCGTTCGCGCCCCTTTGACGCCCTGTCCGGCGGGGAAAAGACCCGGATCAACCTGGCCCGCCTCATTCTGGAGGACACCGACATCCTCCTGCTGGACGAGCCCACCAACCACCTGGATCTGAACGCCACCGAGTGGCTGGAGGGCTATCTGGAGCGGTTCAAGGGCACCGTGCTGGCCATCTCCCACGACCGCTGGTTCCTCGACAAAGTGGTCAAGCGCGTCGCCGAGATCCAGGACGGCAAAGCGGAGCTGTACTCCGGCAACTACTCCTTCTATGTGGAGGAGAAGGAGCGGCGCTATCAGGAGCGTTTGCGCCAGTACGAAAAGGAGCAGGCAAAAATTGCCCAACTGGAGGAAGCCGCGGAAAACCTGCGTATGTGGGCCTTCAAAGGAATGGACAAGACCTATAAGCGGGCGAAATCCATGGAAAAACGCATCGAGCGTATGCGCACCACGGACAAGCCCACAAAAGAGCGCAAGCTGGCCACCCGGTTCGGCGAGCGGGAGTTCCATGGTGACGAGGCCATGGTGGTCACCGAACTGAAAAAATCCTTCGGGGAGCGCACCCTGTTTGAGCACATCAATTTGGAGGTCGCCGGCGGGGAGCGCATCGCCCTGCTGGGCGACAACGGCACCGGCAAATCCACTTTCATCAAGCTCGTCATGGAGGAGGAAGCGCCGGATTCCGGCTCCATCTATCTGGGGCCGTCCATCCGCATCGGCTACCTGCCCCAGATCATCCATTTTGACCGGCCCGACCGCAATCTGGTGGACACCATGCTGTACGCCCAGAACTGCTCCACCCAGGAGGCCCGGGATCGGCTGGCCTCCTTCAAGTTCCGGGGGGAGGACGTGTTTAAGCAGGTGTCCGCCCTGTCCGGCGGGGAGCAGTCAAGGCTGCGCCTTTGTATGCTGATGGACAGCCGGATCAACCTGCTCATTCTGGACGAGCCCACCAACCACCTGGACATTGACTCCCGGGAGTGGATCGAGGAGGCGGTGGAGGAGTACGGCGGCAACTTGCTGTTCGTCTCCCATGACCGCTACTTTATCGAGAAGTTCGCCACCCGGGTATGGATGCTGGAAAACGGGCAGATTACCGACTTCCACGGCACATACAGTGAATTCCGCGCCTTCCGGGAGCGGCAGGAGCAGCTCAAAAACGCCAAGTCCAGTCCTGTGGAGCCTGAAAAGCCCAAAGAGGACAAGCCAAAACGCCCCGGCGGCACCAAGGAGCTGGAAAAGCAGGTGCGCGCCGCCGAGCGGGCGGTGGAAAAGGCGGAGGTACGGCTGGACGAGCTGGCCCAGGAGGCGGAGGAGGCCGCGTCGGACTACCTGAAGCTCCAGGACGTGTACAAGGAGCGGGAAGCGGTGGAGGACGAGCTGGCCCATCTCTATGCGGAGTGGGAGCGGCTGGCAGCGGAGTTAGAGGAAGCAAAGGGGTCGTAAAATGTGAAAAAGTACAACAACTACCGGGGGAACAGCCCCCAGAGTAAAAAACGGCGCTGGCGCACCGCCCTGCTGGCGCTTATCATCGCCGGCCTATTGGCCTTTGCCGCTTTGGAATTTGTCATCTTTTGGGGCACCAAAGGCCAGACCGCCCAGACAGGCGACGGGCCGGAGGTCATGGTGGTCTTTGGCTGCCACGTCAACCCGGACGGGCCGTCCATCCAGCTGCGGGAGCGGCTGGACGCGGCCCTGGGCTACTGGCAGCAGCACCCGGACGTAAAGATCGTGGTGTCCGGCGGCAAGGGGGACAATGAGCACCAATCCGAGGCCCAATGTATGCACGACTACCTCATCGCCCACGGGGTGGACGAGGAAAGCGTCCTAATGGAGGATCAGTCCCGAAACACCCATCAGAATGTCTTATACACCCGGGAACTGCTCCGCCGCACAGTTGAAAACGGTACATGGGAGCAGCCGGGCCGGTTTGTTCTGGTGTCCAGCGACTTCCACCTGTCCCGCATCCTCATGCTGTGGGGGCGGGGCTTTGGGACGACCGGCAATGTGACCACCGTGCCCGCCCCGGTGACCAATGTCCCTTACCGGGTTCAGATGCTCTTCCGGGAGCCGCTGGCACTGGTGAAATCCTTTGTCTTTGACCGGGATTTCCCGGTCGATCCGTAAGGGGGGCCTTATGCAGGACAGCCTGAAAAACATTGAGCTGCGCTACGCGGAACTGGAGGCCCGTCTGGCCGCCAACGAGACGTACTCTGACCCAGAGCTGGTTTCCAAGCTCAACCGGGAGCAGAAGGAGCTGGAGCCGCTGGTCACCGCCTACCGGGCGCTGTGCAAAGCCCAGTCCGACCTGGCCGGGGCCGAGGAACTGCTCAGCGACCCGGAGATGAAAGAACTGGCCCAGCAGGAGCTGGCGCAGGCGAAAGAAGATATCGCCCGCTTGGAGCAGGAGATCAAAATCCTGCTCCTGCCCCGCGATCCCAACGACGGCAAGAACGTCATTATGGAGATCCGGGCCGGGGTGGGCGGCGAAGAGTCCGCCCTGTTCGCCCATTCCCTCACCCGGATGTACACCATGTACGCTGAGGCTCGGGGCTGGAAGGTGGAAATCAACTCCGCCAACGAGACGGAGCTGGGCGGGGTGAAAGAGATCTCCTTCACCATCGAGGGGGACGGGGCCTGGTCGCGCATGAAGTTTGAGAGCGGCGTCCACCGGGTTCAGCGGGTGCCGGAGACGGAATCTGGCGGGCGGGTGCACACCTCCACCGTCACCGTGGCGGTGCTGCCCGAGATGGAGACAGTGGACGTGGAGATCAACCCCGCCGACGTGGAGATGCAGGTGTTCCGCTCCTCTGGGGCGGGAGGCCAGCACATCAATAAGACCTCCTCCGCCGTGCGCCTGATCCACAAGCCCACGGGCACGGTAGTGGAATGCCAGCAGGAGCGCTCCCAGTTTCAGAACCGGGAGAAGGCCATGCGGTTGCTGGCCTCCATCCTCTACGACCGGGAGCAGGAGCGCATTCAGTCCGAGTACGGGGAAAACCGCCGCAGCCAGGTGGGCACCGGTATGCGCAACGAGCGCATCCGCACCTATAACTTCCCCCAGGGGCGGCTCACCGACCACCGGGTGGGGCTGACGCTGTACAAGCTGGACGCGGTGATGGACGGCGACCTGGACGAGATCATCGACGCGCTCACCACCGCGCGGCAGGCGGAACAGCTGGCAGAGAGAGGGTAGCATTATGTACACCCATGTCATTTTTGATCTGGACGGCACCCTGCTCAACACCATCGACGACCTGACGGCCGCGGGCAACCACGTCTGTGCCGCCCACGGCTGGCCCACCTACACTCCAGATCAATTCAAGCGCATGGTGGGCAGCGGCATTCCCACCCTGGTGAGGCGGTTCGCCCCGGATGGACTGAGCGACGAGGAAGTGGCCGGGGCTTTGGCGGAGTTTTCCGCCTATTACAACGACCACAAGGCGGACATGACCGCCCCCTACCCCGGCGTACCCACAATGCTGTCCGCACTGAAGGGCGCGGGGATCCACATGGCGGTGCTGTCCAACAAAGCCCACACCTTTGCCGGACCGGTGGTGGAGGAGTACTTCCCCGGCATATTCGAGGCGGTGCAGGGCGCGCTCCCCGACGCGCCGCTGAAGCCTGACCCCACCCTGCTGCGCGCCCTGATGGAGCAAATCGGCGCCAAGCCTGAGACCACCCTGTTTGTGGGCGACAGCGACGTGGACGTACTCACGGGCAAAAACGGCGGGTTGACGGTGTGCGGCGTGCTGTGGGGCTTCCGGGACCGGCCGGAGCTGGAGAGCGTGGGGGCAGATCAGCTCATTGACAGCCCGGAACAGCTTGCGGCGGTTGTCACCGGGACGGCCCTGCTGACCGCCGGACAGGCGGCGCAGGCGGCGGCCCTGCTGCACCAGGGCAAACTGGTGGCCGTCCCCACGGAGACGGTGTACGGCCTTGCCGCCGACGCCACCCAGGAGGCCGCCGTCCAGGCCAACTACGATGCCAAGGGCCGCCCCGAGACCAAGCCGCTGAACGTGCTGGTGGACGGCATGGCCATGGTGGAGACCGTGTGCCGGGACATCCCGGAGGACGCGTATAGGCTGGCAAACGCCTTCTGGCCCGGGCCGCTGACCATGATTTTGTGGGGGAACGGCGCCCTGCCCTCCATCGTCCCCGCCGGGGGCGCGACCCAGGGGGTGCGCTGCCCCAACCACCCGGCCACCCTGGCTGTTATCCGGGCGTTGGGCAAGCCGCTGGCCTGCCCCTCCGCCAACCTGTCGGGACAATCTAGCCCCAAGAGCGCCGGGGACGTGCTGGCCCAGCTTGGCGGGCGCATTGACGCGGTGCTGGACGGCGGGCCGTGCACTGTGGGGGTGGAGTCCACCATTCTGGATCTGACCGTCACCCCGTACCGCATTCTGCGGCAGGGCGGACTGAGCCGGGAGGCCATCGAGGCTGTTTGGGGCCGGGAGGTGGAGGCTTGACCGTCATCGGCATCACCGGCCCCACCGGGGCGGGCAAGACCACGGTGCTGAACGTTTTGAAGGAGCTGGGTGGGATCATCGCGGACTGCGACGCGGTGTACCACGAGCTGCTGCGCGCCAACGGCCCCATGCGGGATGAGCTGCGCGCCCGGTTTGGGCCGGAAATTTTTGACGCAGATGGGGACTTGCGCCGGAAGGAACTTGGTGCTATTGTATTCGGGGATGGAACCGCGCTGGCCGACCTAAACGCCATCACCCACCGGCACATTGTTCATGAGCTGGAGCGGCGGATTGCCCAGGCGTCGGCCGAGGGCCGTCCCGCCATCGCCCTGGACGCCATCGCCCTGCTGGAGAGCGGGGCGGGCGATTTGTGCGATGTCACCGTGGCGGTCACCGCGCCGGAAGACGTGCGGGCACGGCGCATCATGGCACGGGAGGGCATCTCTGAGGAGTATGCCCGTGCCCGGATCGCGGCGCAGAAGCCGTCTGACTGGTTTGAGGAGCGCTGTACCCACACCCTGCGCAACGACGGAACGCGGGAAGCGTTGGAACAACAGGCGCGGACATTATTGGAGCAAATTTTATATAAGGAGGACTAACCATATGGAAGAGAAGGAAAAGACACCGGGCCAGCAGCTGCGGGAGGCGCTGCTGAACCAGAAAAAGAACGGCTGGGACGTGGTGGACGGGGCCACGGAGAAAGCCATTTTTGACTACTGTGAGGGCTACAAGATCTTCCTGGACAAGGGCAAGACGGAGCGGGACTGCGTGGATTACACGGTGGAGCTGGCCGAGGCGGCCGGCTTTGTCCCCTTTGAGCGGGGCATGGAGCTCCAGCCCGGCACCAAGGTCTACCGCGTCAACCGGGGCCGGGCCATCAACCTGGCCGTCATCGGCTCCGCGCCGCTGGATCAGGGCGTGTCCATCACCGCCTCCCACATCGACAGCCCCCGACTGGATCTGAAGCCCACCCCCCTCTATGAGGACGGCGAGCTGGCCTTCCTCAAAACCCACTACTACGGCGGCATCCGCAAGTACCATTGGGTGACCATTCCCCTGGAGCTGCGGGGCGTGGTGGCCATGAAGGACGGCTCCATCGTCAACGTGGCGGTGGGCTCCCATCCCGGCGACCCCCTGTTCACCATCGACGACCTGCTCCCCCACCTGGGGGCCAGCCAGTCCAAAAAGCCCCTGGGCGAGGCCATCCCCGCCGAGAGCCTGAACATCCTGGTGGGCAGCCGTCCCCTCAAGGACGATGATGGCAGCGACCGGGTGAAGCTGGCGGTGATGAAGCTGCTGTACGACCACTACGGCATCCGGGAGGCGGACTTCATTTCCGCTGAGATCGAGGCCGTCCCCGCCTTCAACGCGGTGGACATCGGCTTTGACCGCTCCCTCATCGGGGCCTACGGCCACGATGACCGGGTGTGCGCCTATGCCGGACTGAAGGCCCTGCTGGATCTGGAGGGCGCCCCCTGCCGCACCGCCGTGTGTGTGCTGGCGGACAAGGAGGAGATCGGCTCCGAGGGCGTGTCCGGTATGCAGTCCACTTTCTTCGAAACCTTTATTGGCGATCTTTGCGCCACCCAGAAGGTGCCCCTGCGGGTGTGCCTGGAGAAGTCCTTCTGCCTGTCCACCGACGTGACCGCCGCTTTCGACCCCAACTTCGCCGAGGTCTACGAGAAGAACAACTCCGCCAAGGTGAATTACGGCGTGGGCCTGTGCAAGTACACCGGCTCCCGGGGCAAGGGCGGCGCGTCCGACGCCGGGGCCGAGCTGGTGGCCTATGTCCGCCGCCTGCTGGACGACAAAGGCATCCTGTGGCAGATGGCGGAGCTGGGCAAGGTGGATCAGGGCGGCGGCGGCACCGTGGCCTGCTATATGGCCAACCGCAACATCGACACCCTGGACGCGGGCGTGCCCGTATTGAGTATGCACTCCCCCTTCGAGACCGTGTCCAAGCTGGACTGCTATATGACTTACGCCGCCGCAAAAGCGGTGTACGAGGGTTGACGGATAAAAACCCCCTCTTGCGGACAAACTACCAGATAAGCACGGCTTATCTGGTAGTTTTGCCATGTTTTGCGGTTGCCCCAACGGGGTGAGCAAAACGGCAAAATCACCGCAAAAGGGGGTTTTTCCATGACTGAGGAGACCAAACCGACGGAAAACAACGACAGCGAGGAGCAAAACGACCTTCAGCAGCAGATCGTGGACATGGGCTCCAGCACCGTCAAAACAAAGGACGGCACCATCCACACCCTGACCATCGTGGGCACCATCGAGGGCCACCAGGAGGAGCGCTCGGGGGCCAAAACCACCAAATACGAGCACGTCCTGCCCCTGCTCACCGCCGTAGAGGAGAGCGACGAAACGGACGGCCTGCTCATCCTGCTCAACACCATGGGGGGCGACATCGAGGCGGGACTGGCCATCGCGGAGATGATCTCCGGAATGCGCAAGCCCACCGTTTCCCTGGTGCTGGGGGGAGGGCACTCCATCGGCGTGCCCCTGGCGGTAGCGGCGAAAGAATCCTTCATCGTCCCCTCCGGCGCCATGACCATCCACCCGGTGCGGCTCAACGGGCTGGTCATCGGCGTGAGCCAGACCTTCCACTACTTTGAGCGCATCCAGGATAGGATCTGCGACTTTGTCACCCGCAACAGCCGCATCAGCCGGGAGGATTTCGAACACCTGATGCTCAACACCGGCGAGATGGCCGCCGATGTAGGCAGCGTCATCTATGGCAAAGAGGCGGTAGAGCTGGGACTCATCGACCATTTGGGCGGCCTGTCCGACGCGCTGGGATGCCTGCACCGACGGATGCGGGAGGAAAAGGAGAAGCGGGAGGACGGGGCCGGGTAAGCGGCTCCACTTGCGCCCCTCCTCTTTTTGTGGTAAAATTCCCTTGCTTTTCCGATCCGGGAAGCAAGGGAATTTTCATTGGAGGAGGCGCGTACATTGAAAGAATTCACCATCGGCCCCAACGACGCGGGCCAGCGGCTGGATCGCTGGCTGGCGAAATCCGTCCCCCTCCTCCCCGCCCCGCTGGCCCAGAAATACATCCGGCTCAAGCGGGTGAAGCTCAACGGCAAGGGGGCCAAACGGGACGTGCGGCTGGAGCGGGGGGACGTGCTCCAGCTCTACATCAACGACGAGTTTTTTGACGCGCCCACGCCGGAAAACGCCTTCCTCCGGGTGGACAAGCCCCGGCTGGACATTTTGTACGAGGACGATCAAATTCTCCTCCTGAACAAGCGCCCCGGCATGGTCGTCCACCCCGATGACAAAGAGCAGGTGAACACCCTCATCACCCATATCCAGGCGTATTTATACCAGAAAAAGGAGTGGTCGCCCTATCGGGAGAACTCCTTCGCCCCCGCCCTGTGCAACCGCATCGACCGCAACACCGGGGGCATCGTCATTGCCGCCAAAACCGCCGAGGCCCTGCGGGTGATGAACCAAAAAATCCGGGATCGGGAGCTGCAAAAGCTGTATCTATGCGTGATCCACGGGGCGATGGAGCCCCGAGAGGGGCAGTTAAAGGGATACATTTTGAAGGACGGGGACAGGGCCCAGGTGAAGGTGTACGACCACCCCGTCCCCGGCGGGAAAACGGCGGTGACGCTGTACAAAACGCTGGAAACCCGGAACGGGCTGTCACTCGTTGAGTGCGACCTCATCACCGGGCGCACCCATCAGATCCGCGCCCAGTTCGCCGCCGCCGGGCACCCCCTGCTGGGGGACGGCAAGTATGGCCGGGAGCGGGATGACAAGCGGTTTGACCGCAGGTTCCAGGCGCTCTACTCCTACAAGCTGCGGTTCGCATTCACCACCGACGCAGGGTGCCTGGAACACCTGAACGGCAAAGAATGGACGGTGGAGGACGTGGATTTTGTCAGCGAGTATTTTCCAAAAAGGGAACATGGAAATGGATGATAAAATTTTGAGCCTGCGGGAGCATGGCGAGCTGCTGGACAAAGCCGCAGAGTGGTTCCACGCCAAATGGGGCGTACCTCTGGACGCCTACCGGGAGAGCATGGAACAGTGCGTCAAGGGCGAAGGCCCGGTGCCCCAATGGTATGTGGCTATGGACGGCGATACCATTATCGGGGGCTTGGGCGTCATCGAGAACGATTTCCACGACCGCAAGGACCTGGCCCCCAATGTGTGCGCCGTCTATGTGGAAGAGGCGTGCCGCTGTCAAGGCATCGCGGGGGCGCTGCTGAACCATGTCTGTGAGGACATGGCGGGCCTGGGGGTGGGCACCCTCTATCTGCTCACCGACCACACGTCTTTCTATGAGCGGTATGGCTGGGAATTCCTTTGCGTGGCCCAGGGGGACGGGGAGCCAGAGCCATCCCGGATGTACGTCCATAGAGCATAAAAAAGCTCCCTCCCCCGGACGGGGGAGGGAGCTTTTTTACTTAGGCGATGCTGACCACCTGATAGCCGGCCTCCTCCACGGCGGCGCGGATGGCCTCGTCGGAGACGTCGCCGGTAACCACGGCGGTCTTGCTGTCCAGATCCACGGTGGCGGACGCGCCGGGGATCCCGTTCAGCGCCTTGTCCACATGGGCGCGGCAGTGCTGGCACATCATGCCCTCAATAACAACTTTCTTTTCCATAGCTTTTTGTTCTCCTTTCACTTCAACGGCAGATTTTTCGCCGGTTTTAACTTCTGTACAGGACTGAATGCTGGGCTTAAAGAACCGCAGGCGCAGGGCGTTGGTCACCACACACACCGAGCTGAAGCTCATAGCAGCGGAACCAAGCATGGGGCTGAGCTGAGGCCCGCCGAAAATCGCCAGCACGCCAGCCGCCACCGGGATACAGATGGCGTTGTAGAAGAACGCCCAGAACAGATTCTGCTTTACGTTGCGGATGGTGGCCCGGGACAGCTCCACCGCCGTCACCGCGTCCACCAGGTCGGACTTCATCAGCACGATGTCGGCGCTCTCGATGGCCACGTCCGCCCCCGCACCGATGGCAAGGCCCACATCCGCCCGGGCCAGGGCCGGGGCATCGTTGATGCCGTCGCCCACCATGGCTACCTTCTCTCCCCGTTCCTGAAGGGCGGCAATCTGCCGCTCCTTGTCGGTGGGGAGTACCTCGGACACCACTTGGGTCAGGCCCAGCTCGCGGCCAATGGCCTCGGCGGTGCGCCTGTTGTCGCCGGTGAGCATGACCACCTTCAGCCCCAGCTTCTGGAATCCCTCGATGGCCGCTTTACTGGATGCCTTCACCGTGTCCGCCACGGCGATGATGCCGATGGGCTTGCCGTCCTCTACGAAAAACAGCGGGGTTTTGCCCTGCTTGGCAAGCTCGTCCGCGATCATGGCGTCCTGGCCCAAATCCACCTTCGCGTCCGCCAGCATGGCGGCGTTGCCCGCCAGGAAGTCAGCGCCCTGGATGGCTCCCCTCACGCCCTTGCCATGGACAGCCTCAAATTTCTCCACTGGGCACAGGGGGATGTTCCGGTTCCCGGCTTCCTCCACAATGGCCGCGCCTAAGGGATGCTCAGAGGGCTTTTCCAGAGAGGCCGCTACGCACAAAAGCTCCTCCGCGGTGGTCTTGCCCAGGGGGTACAGGTCGGTGACGCGGGGCTTGCCCTCGGTGACGGTGCCCGTCTTGTCCAGTACAACAGTGGTAACAGAGCGCAGATTTTCCAAGCCCTCGGCGGACTTCACCAAAATGCCCTGCTCCGCGCCTTTGCCGGTGCCCACCATAATAGCCACGGGGGTGGCAAGACCCAGTGCGCAGGGGCAGGAGATCACCAGCACCGCCACGCCGGAGGTCAGGGCCCGCTCCACCGAGCCAGTGGCCAGCATCCAAATGGCGGCGGTGACCAGGGCGATGGCCATAACCACGGGGACGAACACCCCCGCCACCTTGTCCGCCAGCTTGGCGATGGGGGCCTTGGAGGAGGCCGCCTCGTCCACCAGCCGGATCATCTGGGCCAGGGTGGTGTTATCTCCCACTCTGGTGGCCCTGATGGTGAGCACACCGGACTTGTTGATGGAGGCGGAGATCACTGTGTCGCTGGGGCCCTTGTCCACCGGGATGGACTCGCCGGTGAGGGCGGACTCATCCACCGAGGACGCGCCCTCCGTTACCACGCCGTCCACCGGCACGGACCCGCCGGGGCGCACCAGCACCAGGTCGCCCGCCTGCACCTGCTCCACGGGCACCTCCACCTCTCCCCCGTCCCGCAGGACGGTGGCGGTCTTGGGGGTGAGATCCATAAGCCGGGCAATGGCTTGGCCCGTCTTACCCTTTGAGCGGGTCTCCAGGAATTTGCCCAGGGTAATGAGGGTCAAAATCATGCCCGCAGACTCGAAGTACAAATCCATGGAGTAGTGCATCACCAGTTCCTCGTCCCCGTGGCCCAGGCCCCAGCCGATGCAGTACAGGGCCGCGATGCCGTACACCACGGCGGCGGCGGAGCCCACCGCGATCAGCGAGTCCATGTTGGGCGAGAGATGGAACAGCGTCTTGAAGCCCACCCGATAGTATTTCTGGTTGATGACCATGATGGGCACTGTCAGCAAGAACAGGGTAAGGGCGTAGGTCATGGCGTTTTCTGTCCCGTGGAAGAAATGGGGGATGGGCCAGCCCATCATGTGGCCCATGGATAGATAGAACAGGGGGATCAGAAACACAAAGGAGGAGATGAGCCTCGCCTTCATGTTTTTCAGATCGTCCTCCATGGCGCGGGCTTCGGGCTGGGCCTGGGCCGCGCTCTGGCCGGGGGCAGCGGGCAGGGACGCGCCGTACCCCGCCTTCTCCACGGCGGACACGATCTGCTCCGGGGTCAGCGCCCCGTCCCAGTCCACCGTCATGGAGCCGCCCAGTAAATTGACGTTGACCTCTTTCACGCCGTCCAGCCTGCGCACCGCCTTGTCCACGTGGGCGGAGCAGGCGGAGCAGGTCATGCCGGTGACAGTAAATTTTTGCTTCATAAGTCCTTCACCTCGCTTGAAAACACGCCTCTATAGTATTTTCCCCAGGGCATTTACCAATTCGTCTATCTTATCAGACCGCTCCTGGTCGCTCTGGGCGTTCTCCACGCAGTGCTTCAGGTGGGCGGTCAGAATCTCCTTATTCACCCGCCTCAGCATGGCGTCGGCGGCGGTGACCTGCTGGGAAATGTCCATGCAGTAGCGGTCCTCCTCCACCATCTTGATGATGCCGTCAATCTGGCCCCGGGCTGTTTTGAGCAGCCGCAGCACCGTTTTCTGGTCGGCCATCATGGACAATCCCTCCTCAGTTCGAATAACACCCCCCTGGGGGGTAGTGTTATCCTATCATGCTGCTGGGCTTTTGTCAACAAAAAATTCCCGGGTTTCCCCGGGAATTTTCCCAATCACTTTTCCAGCTTCGCCTGAACCCGGTCCAGGAATTTACTTGTCCAGACAATGGCCCGCTCGTGGGTGCCGCCGCCAATCTGCTCCTCATTGTCGTAAGCACTCACGGCAAAGGTAATCTTGCGCCCCTCAATGGCGGTGACCTCCGCCCAAGCCGTGACCTTCATGCCCACAGGGGTGGCGGCGTCGTGGGTCACATCAAGCCGGGTACCCACCGTGGTCCGCCCCGGAAGCAAAAACGACTGCACCGCGTTCACGGCGGCCTCCTCCATCAGGGCGATCATGCGCGGGGTAGCGAATACCGGCACCAGGCCGGAGCCAACCGCCTCGGCGGTGTCCTCGTGGGTCACCACGGTCACAGCGTGGCCCCTCATTCCGATTTCAACAGGCATAATAATCCCTCCACTTTTTGATTAAATCAAGCATACACCATTCCGGCAGGTTTGGCAATTTAAAACTTTCTTCAAACCTTTTTCTTGCACCTCTCCCCTGTTCGACCTATAATAGGAGAAAACACACTGGAAGGTCGCGAATTCCATGAAGCACATCCTGGTCATCGACGATGACATCTACATCGGAAATCTCTTGCAAGAGGCTTTGGAGGGAGAGGGCTACCGGGTGAGCCGGGCCTACTCGGGGACCGAGGCGGTGCTGGCCCTGGATCGGGAACGGCCCGACCTGGCTTTGCTGGACCTGATGCTCCCCGGTCTGTCCGGGGAACAGGTACTGCCCCGTCTGTCGGGCATCCCCGTCATCGTAGTCAGCGCCAAGGCGGACATTGACAGCAAAACCTCCCTCCTGCTGGGCGGCGCGGCGGACTATATCACCAAGCCCTTTGTCCTGCGGGAGCTGCTGGCCCGGGTGGCGGTGCGGCTGCGGGAGGCTTGCTTTCAGGATGCCTCCGCCCGGGGGGATGGGGCACTCACCTTCCAAAACCTGCGGCTGGAACCGGACACCCGCTCGGTGCGGGTAGACGGCGGGGAGGTACACCTCACCCGGACGGAGTACGCCATCTTGAAGCTGCTCATGCGCAGCCCCGCCCAGGTGGTCACCAAGTCCGCCCTGCTGGACCGCATTTCCCATGACACCCCGGACTGCACGGAGAGTTCGCTGAAAACCCACATGAGCAACCTGCGGAAAAAACTTCGTGACGCCGGGGCCGGGGACTGCATTGAGGCGGTATGGGGTATTGGATTTAAAATGCACACAATATAGGAGGAAGTTATGGCGGAATTGACATCTATGATGAACATTGGCAAGGAAATGGCCCGGAAGCTCACCGCTGCCGGCATCGACTCCCCGGAAAAGCTGATAGAAACAGGCTCCAAGGAGGCGTTTTTCCGTCTGAAGGTGATATATCCCCAGGTCTGCCTGGTGCATCTGTATGCCTTGGAAGGTGCCATTCAGAATGTCGAATTCAACAGCCTTTCCGAGGAGAAGAAACGGGATCTGAAGGAGTTCAGCGACTGCCTCAAAGGATAGCGCGAAATCTCAACCATTTCTGAACTGTTTCCTTGACCGCTTTCTGAACCCTTTCCTGCTATGATAGCGCCATCCAAGGAAACGGAGGCTTTTTTATGGAATACGTACTTGTCACCCAGGGCCTGTCCAAGCACTATAAGGACTTCAAGGCCCTGGACTGTCAGCGCCAGTGATAAAATGTCAGAAAACGCCGAGGAAAAAATGTAGTAAA
>CAMWRX010000027.1 GCA_947176765.1 uncultured bacterium | reverse complement strand
ACCGGTATGCCCCTGGTGGAGAAGGTCGTCACCGTGGACGGCTCCGCCATCGCCAACCCCCAGAACGTCATCGTCCCCGTGGGCACCCCCATTCAGGACATCCTGAACTTTGCGGGCCTTAAGTGCGAGCCCAAGAAGGTGCTGCTGGGCGGCCCCATGATGGGCTCCTCGGTCCCCAGCCTGGAGAACCCCGTCATGAAGAACACCAACGCCATCCTAGCCTTCGACGAGAAGGACGCCGCCGACCCGGTGCCCTCCGCCTGCATCCGCTGCGGGCGGTGCGTGGCCCACTGCCCCTTCAACCTGATGCCCGCCGCCATCGAGAGCGCCTATAACAACAAGGAGCCCGAGACGCTGAAGGCGCTGAAGGTGAACCTGTGCATGGAGTGCGGCTGCTGCTCCTTCAGCTGTCCCGCCCGCCGGCCCTTGGTCCAGGTGAACAAGCTGGCCAAGGCCATGCTGAACAAGTACAACGCCGAACAGAAGGCCGCCGCCGAGAAGAAAGCGGCCAAGGAAAAAGAAAAGGAGGCGGTCTAAATGGATAGGATGGTCGTCTCTGTCAACCCCCATATCTACGCCAAGGACACCACCCAGACCATCATGCGGGACGTGCTGATCGCGCTGTTTCCCGCCGTGATCGCGTCCATCGTGTTCTTCGGCATCCAGGCGCTGCTGGTGGAGGCCGTGTGCGTGGCCGTGGCTGTGCTGTGCGAGTGGGCCTTTGAGAAGATCTGCAAGAAGCCCGTCACCGTCACCGACCTGTCCGCCGCCGTCACCGGCCTGCTGCTGGGACTGAACCTACCGGTGAGCATCCCCCTCTGGCAGGCCGCCTTTGGCTCCTTTGTGGCCATCGTGGTCATCAAGCAGTTCTTCGGCGGCATCGGCCAGAACTTCGCCAACCCCGCCATCACCGCCCGCGTCATCATGCTGGTGGCCTTTGCCGGCCCCATGACCAACTGGGTGCCCGCCGCGTTCTCCAATGCCCCGGCGGACGCCGTCACCGCCGCCACCCCCCTGGCCCTGCTGGGCGCGGAGGGCGCCGCCGGTGAGCTGCCCTCCTACCTCCAGATGTTCCTGGGCGCCCGGGGCGGCTCCATGGGCGAGACCAGCTGCCTGGCCCTGCTCATCGGCTTCATCTATCTGCTCTACCGCCGTGTGATCTCCTGGCACACCCCCGTGGCCTTCATCGGCACCGTGCTGGTGTGCACCGCCCTGCTGGGCCAGCAGCCGCTGTACCAGGTTATGGCGGGCGGCCTGTTTATCGGCGCTATTTTCATGGCCACCGATTACACCACCTCCCCCCCCACCCCCGCCGGCAAGCTGATCTTCGGCGTGGGCTGCGGCCTCATCACGGTGCTCATCCGCGTGTGGGGCAATTTCCCCGAGGGCGTGTCCTTCTCCATCCTGCTGATGAACATTCTCAATCCCTACATCAGCGGCTGGACCAAGACCAAGCCGTTTGGAGGTGTGCAGGCATGACAAAAGCGAAATCCAATGTAATGACCGATTTCGGGGCCCCCATCATCGTGCTGGTGCTGATCTGCGCCATCATGAGCGGCCTGCTGGCCCTTACCAACAGCATCACCGCCCCCATTATTGAGGAGGCCGAGCGCAAGGCCAACGAGGCCGCCCGCATCGAGGTTATGCCCAACGCCGACGGCTTCGAGCAGGTCACCGTGTTCGGCGGCGGGCTGCCTGATTCCGTCACCGGGGTGTACAAGGCCACCAACGGCGTGGGCTACGTGTTCTCCCTGACCACCACCGGCTACGGCGGCAAGAACACCCTGAAAATGACCATTGGCATCGACATGGACGGCAAGATCACTGACACCAAGGTGCTCAGCCACTCTGAGACGGCGGGCCTTGGCTCCAAGATCACCGGCGACGCGTTTAAAAACCAGTTCCCCGGCAAGGATGCCAATCTGGAGGGTGTGGACAACATCTCCGGCGCCACGTTCTCCTCCAATTACTATCGGGCCGCCATCGCCGACGCGTACACCGCCTACGGCATGGTAGCGGGCTGAGGAAGGGAGGCACACGGATATGAACAATAAACTGAAAATCCTGACCAACGGCATCATCAAGGAAAACCCCATCCTGGTGCTGATCCTGGGCACCTGTCCCTTCCTGGCGGTCACCACCCAGGCGTCCAACGCCATCGGCATGGGCGCGGCGGTCACCTTCGTGCTGCTGTGCTCCAACATGATGATCTCCCTGCTGCGTAATGTGATTTCCGATAAGGTGCGCATCCCCTGCTACATCGTGGTCATCGCCTCGTTCGTCACCCTGGTGCAGATGATCGTCAAAGCCTTCCTGCCCGCGCTGGACACGGCCCTGGGCCTGTATCTGCCCCTGATCGTGGTCAACTGCATCATCCTGGGCCGGGCCGAGATGTTCGCCAACAAGAACGGCATCTTCGACTCCGCCCTGGACGCCATCGGCATGGGCGTGGGCTACACCCTGGCTATGCTCGCTATGGCGAGCATCCGCGAGATCTTCGGCGCGGGCACCTGGTTTGGCATCGAGCTGCCCGTGCTCATCGACAACAACATCTCCATCATGACCATGGCCCCCGGCGGCTTTGCCATTTTCGGCATTCTCATCGCCATCATCAACAAGGCCAGCAACGGCAAGGCCATCAAGAAAAAGGACTTCAGCTGTGAGGGCTGCCCCAGTGCCGCCGCGTGCAATGGGCAGAACTGCGCTGAGAAGAGGGAGGCTGCCGCGAAATGAACGAATTCAAGATCCTGGTTTCCATCGTCATGTCGGCGGTGCTGGTGAACAACTACGTGCTGGCCCAGTTCCTGGGCATCTGCCCCTTCCTGGGCGTGTCCAAGAAGCTGGATCAGGCCGCCGGCATGAGCGTGGCCGTCATCTTCGTCATGCTGCTGGCCACCGCCGTCACCTATCCCATCCAGTACTTCGTGCTCAACAAGCTGGAACTTGGGTATCTCCAGACCATCGTGTTCATCCTGGTCATCGCCGCCCTGGTGCAGCTGGTGGAGATCATCCTCAAGAAGTACATCCCCGCGCTCCACGCCTCCCTGGGCGTGTATCTGCCCCTCATCACCACCAACTGCGCCGTGCTGGGCGTGTGTATCAGCAACATCGACAACTACCTGCTGGATAAGGTCAGCTTCGGCACCGGCTTCGTCCAGGCCATGTTTAACTCCCTGGGCTCCGGCCTGGGCTTCCTGCTGGCCATGGTGCTGTTTGCCGGCGTGCGCAGCCGCGTGGACAAGTGCAAGTGCCCCGAGTGCTTCAAGGGTATGCCCATCACCCTGATTTCCGCGGCCATCGTGTCCGTGTCCTTCATGGGCTTCGCCGGCATCGTGGAAAACCTGCTAGGCGTTTAAGGAGGGGAAGCGTAATATGGATCCTATGACTATCGTAATCGCTGTCGTGGTCGTGGGCGTCATCGGCCTGCTGTGCGCCGTGATGCTGACCATCGCCTCCAAGTTTATGGCTGTAGAAGTTGACGAGCGCATCCCTATGGTGCGTGAGTGCCTGCCCGGCGCCAACTGCGGCGCCTGCGGCTTTGCCGGCTGCGACGGCTACGCCGCCGCCCTGGTGGAGGACCCCGACCTGTCCGTCAGCCTGTGCGTCCCCGGCGGGGCCACCGCTTCCGCCAACATCGGCAAGGTGCTGGGCCGCGAGGCGGGCGACGTGGCCAAGCAGGTGG
The DNA here is from genome assembly GCA_947176765.1 of uncultured bacterium. Classification (GTDB taxonomy): domain Bacteria; phylum Bacillota; class Clostridia; order Oscillospirales; family Oscillospiraceae; genus Enterenecus. The sequence continues at coordinate 26,443 of CAMWRX010000027.1, read as the reverse complement.
CTGAGGTGCGCTGCTCCGGCACCTGCGAGGCCACCTCCGTCAAGATGGACTACAACGGCCTGGAGAGCTGCGCCGCCGCCAAGCTGCTGTTCGGCGGCACCGGCAAGTGCGTGTACGGCTGCATCGGCCTGGGCGACTGCGCCCAGGTGTGCCCCGTGGGGGCCATCCACATCAACGGCGGGCTGGCCCGGGTGGACACCACCGCCTGCATCGGCTGCGGCCTGTGCGCCAAGACCTGCCCCAACGGCGTCATCGCCATCCGTCCCGCCGACGCCCACATGGTGGTGGACTGCAACAGCCATCAGAAGGGCGCGGGTACCCGCAAGAGCTGCTCTGCGGGCTGCATTGGCTGCCGCCTGTGCGAGAAGAATTGCCACAACGGGGCCATTACCGTCACCGACAACCTGGCGAGCATCGACTACGCCAAGTGCGACGGCTGCGGCAAGTGCATCGAGGTGTGTAAGGCCGGGTGCCTGGTGGCGCTGAATATCAGCAACGCCACCGTGGTCAACGGCTGACAAAAGATACCTTAACCGCAACGGGGGAAGGCCGGGAGGGCTTTCCCTCTGTTGCGGTTTGAGAGGTTGTGTCTATCTCCGGCGAAGCCCGTTTCCGAAGATGGACAGAGGCTCTGAAAAAGGAGGACACGGGTTCGGTGAACTGGCTGAAAACCCATCGAAACGACGTTTTGCTGATCGCGGTTCTGCTGATCCTGGGTGGGGCGCTGGCCCTGTTTCTGTATATCACCCGGCAGGCTGGGGGGTATGTGTCCGTCCGGGTGGATGGGGAGCTGCTCATGGAGCTGCCTTTGCGTGAGGATACCCAAATTGTACTGGGGGAAGAGGAGCATACCAACACCCTGGTCATTGAGAATGGTACAGCCCGGGTGGTGGAGGCGTCCTGCCCAGATCAGATCTGCGTCAACCAGGGGGCTGTTCGGTACGCCGGGGAGTCCATCGTCTGCCTGCCCCACAAGCTGGTGGTGACGGTGGAGGGCGGACAGGCGAACGATGTGGACGCCGCGACAAGGTAAGGATGGAGATATGAAAGCGTCAAAAGTCGCCCAATATGGGCTGATTACCGCCCTGGCCCTGGTGCTGTCCTATCTGGAGTCCCTGCTGCCGCCCCTGGGGGTGCCAGGGGTAAAGCTGGGCCTGCCCAATTTGGCTGTCGTGTTTGCGCTGTACCGGTTGAGCTGGAAGGACGCCTGGGTGACCTCGCTGGTGCGGGTGGCGCTGGTGGCGCTGCTGTTCGGCAATGGCGCATCTTTGGCCTACAGCGCGGCGGGGGCCGCGCTGAGCCTCATCGTCATGGGTCTGCTGTGGAAAACGGGGAAGTTCTCCTCGGTGGGCGTCAGCGTGGCGGGGGGCGTGGCCCACAACGCGGGGCAGATCCTCGTCGCCATGGCCCTGCTGGAGACGTCCCGGCTGGCCTGGTATCTCCCGGTGCTGTGGATCTCCGGGACGGTGGCCGGGGTGCTGGTGGGCGTTGTGTCCGGGGTGCTGGTGAAGCGGGTGCCGGAGAAAAAATGAGGTGAACGATATGAAAAAGAAGCATATCCTTTTGGCGGCGGTCGTAATTTTGGGAATTGTGCTGATAGCCTTTGGGGCGTGGATGATATATGATTCCATGACAGGCGGGCAGGGCAGATGGTTTTATCTGATGATGCCGGTTACCACCTATATCATCCTTTGTGTTTTGCTCTATCGGAATCTCAAAGAATCAAAAGGCGAAGAATAGGGGGTTTTTATGAATAAGAAAAAGAAGCCCATATACCTGCCGCTGCCCTTTGTGGCGATATACGGGGTGTGCGCGGTCCTTTGGGTTTTGCTGTGCGTGGTCGATGTGGCCAACGCGAACAAAGTGGAGGTCTGGAAGATTGTCTGCACCGCTGTATTCAGCGTCAGCTTTTTGGCGCTGCTCTTTGTGTATTGGATAGGCCGCAAGAAACAATAGGAGGGTTTGAGTATGAATTTGGAGATAAACGAGCTGTTTGACCTGAGCCACACCCTGGCGGGGGACTATCTGGCCCAATTTCAATATCCCTGGCAGGCGCTGGACGGTATCAAGGACTTGATTTTGTCCCTGGGCCCCGCTCTGGGGGAGGACTATGAGGAGCGCGCTCCCCAGGTCTGGGTGCATAAGACGGCCCAGGTGGCCCCCACCGCCTATCTGGGCGCGCCCTGCATCATCGGGCCGGGCACCGAGGTGCGCCACTGCGCCTTCATCCGGGGCTCCGCCCTGGTGGGGGCAAACTGCGTGGTGGGCAACTCTGTGGAGCTGAAAAACGTCATCCTGTTTGACAACGTCCAGACCCCCCACTACAACTATGTGGGCGACTCCATCCTGGGCTACAAGAGCCACATGGGGGCGGGCTCCATCACCTCCAACGTGAAGTCCGACAAGACGCTGGTGGTGGTGAAAAACGAGGGCGAGGCCATGGAGACGGGCCGCAAGAAGTTCGGCGCCATGCTGGGCGACTTCGTGGAGGTGGGCTGCAACAGCGTACTCAACCCGGGCACCGTCATCGGCCGCCACAGCAACATCTATCCCGTGTCCTGCGTCCGGGGGGTCGTCCCGCCGGACAGCATTTATAAGACGGGCGGGGTCATCACCCCCAAGGGAAAGGAAGATTGAATTATGGGTAAATATTTCGGCACTGACGGTTTCCGGGGCAAGGCAAATGTGGAACTCACCGCCGACCACGCCTACGAGGTGGGCCGGTTCCTGGGCTGGTACTATGGCCGGGGCGGGCAAAAGGCCCGCGTCGTGGTGGGAAAAGACACCCGGCGCTCCAGCTATGTGCTGGAGTACGCCATCAGCGCGGGCATGGCCGCCTCCGGAGCGGACGTGTACCTGCTCCACGTCACCACCACCCCCTCCGTGTCCTACGTCACCCGGACGGACGGGTTTGACTGCGGCGTGATGATCTCCGCCTCCCACAACCCCTACTATGACAACGGCATCAAGCTGCTCAACCGGGAGGGGGAGAAGATGGATGAGGCCACCATCCGGCTGGTGGAGGACTACCTGGACGGCCACCTGGAGGTGGACGGTCACCCGGTGAACAAGCTGCCTTTTGCCACCAATGACGCGGTGGGCAGCATTGTGGATCACGCGGCGGGGCGCAACCGGTACATGGGCTACCTGATCTCGCTGGCGGTATACTCCTTCCGGGGGAAGAAAATTGCCCTGGACTGCGCCAACGGCTCCGCCTGGTCCATCGCCCCCAACGTGTTCCGCTCCCTGGGGGCGGACGTGCGGGTCATCAACGACCAGCCCGACGGACTGAACATCAACCTGGACGCGGGCTCCACCCACATTGACGGGCTGCGGAACTACGTGGTGGAACACGGCTGCGACGTGGGCTTCGCCTTCGACGGCGACGCGGACCGCTGCCTCGCCGTGGACGAGAAGGGGGATGTGGTCAACGGCGACCAGATCATGTACCTGTACGGCCTGTATATGAAGGAGCGGGGCAAGCTGCTGACCAACACGGTGGTCACCACCGTCATGTCCAACTTCGGGCTCTATAAGGCGCTGGACAAGGCGGGCATCGGCTACGCCAAGACCGCCGTGGGCGATAAGTACGTGTACGAGGAGATGGTTCACGGCGGCCACCGCATCGGCGGCGAGCAGTCGGGGCACATTATCTTTTCCAAGTACGCCCGGACCGGGGACGGCATCCTTACCGCGCTGAAGATCATGGAGGTCATGATGGCCAAGAAGGAGACGCTGAGCCGTCTGGCCGAGCCGGTGACGATCTATCCCCAGGTGCTCATCAACGTGCGGGTGAAGGACAAAAAGACCGCCCAGGACGACCCCGCCGTACAGGCGGCGGTGAAGGCCGTGGCCGATGAGCTGGGGGACACGGGCCGCATCCTGGTGCGTGAATCCGGCACCGAGCCGCTGGTGCGGGTGATGGTGGAGGCCCCGGAAAAGGACCAGTGCCAGAGCCTGGCCCAGCGGGTGGTGGACGTGATCATCGCCCAAGGGCATAAAGAGGAGTAAATAAACAAACGGCTGACCGCAATTGCGGCCAGCCGTTTTGATGTTCTGAACAGATTATCTGTCCCACTTCTCGATGAGCGCCAGGATCTGCTTCTCGAATTTGGCCAGATCTTTGTTGGCGCCGCCCTTGTTGTGGGCGATGACGTCCATGAGCTTCCGGCCAACATCCTCCAGCCGTCGCCAGGCGGGGGAGCCGGGATCCACCGGGGCCGCCTTGGGCTCCAGCACGATGCCCGGGGAGATCATGCGGTTTTCCAGCAGATCGTAGACCTCTTCATAGTTGGGCGCGTGGGCGGCGAAGCCCAGCTCGGTCAGCGTTTGGGCGTAGTTATCCGCGGCCCGCTCGTCGCCGTGAACTACGAACACCTGCTGGGGCTTGGGGGTGTAGTGGCTGATCCACCGCACCAGCCCGTCCCGGTCGGCGTGGGAGCTGAGGCCGTGGAAGCGGACGATCCGCGCCCGGACGGCGATCTCCTCGCCGAACAGCTTCACCCGCTGGGCGCCGTCCAGGATGCGCCGGCCCAGGGAGCCCTCCGCCTGATAGCCCACGAACAGGATGGTGGACTCGGGCCGCCACAGGTTGTGCTTCAGATGGTGGCGGATGCGGCCCGCGTCGCACATGCCGGAGGCGGATATGATGACCTTGGGCCGGGGATCCAGGTTCAGCCCCCGGGATTCGTCAGTGCTCTCGGTGATGTTCAGACCGGGGAAGCGGAACAGCGCCCCGCCCCGCAGGTTTTCAATGGCGTCCTCGTCCAGATAGCCGGTCAGGTCGCCGGAGAAGATCTCCGTGGCCGCCCCCGCCAGGGGGGAGTCCACATACACCTGGAAATCGGGGTCGCATCCCACCAGGCGCCGCTCCTTGATCTGCCGGATGAAGTACAGCAGCTCCTGGGTGCGGCCCACGGCGAAGGAGGGGATGACCAGGTTGCCGCCCCCGGACAGCGTCTCCTCAATGACCTGGGCCAGCTCGCCGGAGTAGTCGGGCTTTTCCTTCACGTTGTGCAGCCGGTTGCCGTATGTACTCTCCGTGACCACATAGTCCGCCTCGGTGATGGGCTGGGGGGAGCGGATGATGGGGGTTTTACGGTTGCCGATGTCGCCGGAGAACACGATTTTCTTGGTGACGTCGTTCTCCGTCAGCCACATCTCCACGCAGGCCGAGCCCAGCAGATGGCCCGCGTCCACAAAGCGGATCTTGATGCCCTCGGCGATTTCCAGCTCCCAGCCGTATTCGCAGGTGACGATGTGCCGAAGGGCCCGTTCCACGTCCACCAGGGTGTACAGCGGCTCCACCGGCTCCTTGCCCGCGCGCTTGCCCTTCTGGTTCTCATAGGCGGCGTCGCTCTCCTGGATCTGGGCGGAGTCCCGCAGCATGATGGACAAAAGCTGGGCCGTCAGCCGGGTGCAGTAGATGTTGCCCCGGAAGCCCTGCTTCACCAGCAGGGGGATGCGGCCCGAGTGGTCGATGTGGGCGTGGGTGACCACCACGTCGTCGATGTAAGAGGGGGCGAAATCCAGCTCACGGTTGTCCCGCTCGTCCTTGCCCTGCTGAAGGCCGCAGTCGATCAGCACTTTGCGTCCGTTGACCTCCACGCAGTGGCAGCTGCCGGTGACCGCCTTGGCCGCGCCGAAAAATGTAAGCTTCATCAAAAAGCACCTCCGAGCCTTGATGTGTGTTGTGCAGTTTTGCTAATTTTCATTGTATACCAGCGGCGGGGAAATGTAAAGATATACGGATTATTTTTATTTGATTTCCATTTTCCCGAATCAGGAAAAAGCGGCTTGTTTTTTCCCGCCGGCCTGTGATATAATGCCTGTATTGTGAGGGCGTATACCCTCCGCTCCGCCCGCTTCAAAAGGCGCGGGCCGTGAGTACCAAAAAACAGCGCGGTTTGGGCGGCGTGTGGGCCGTCTGTGGCGCCGGTTTGAAAAGGGGTTGTTTGCCTTGGAACGGGTTACGGACAGACAGAAAATACTCATTGTAGACGACTCGGAGATGAACCGAGCCATTCTGGCCGATATGCTGGGCGGAGAGTATGAAATCCTGGAGGCGGAGAACGGCAAAGAAGGCGTGGCCATGATGCGGCAGTACGGGCCGGAGATCTCCCTGGTGCTACTGGACATCGTCATGCCCGAGATGGACGGCTTTGGCGTACTCACCACGATGAATAAATACCACTGGATCGAGGACATCCCGGTCATCATGATCTCGGCAGAGCGGGGCACCAGCCACATCGAGCGGGCCTTTGAGTTGGGCATCACCGACTTTATCAGCCGGCCCTTCGACGCCCTCATCGTCCACCGCCGGGTGGTGAACACCATCCTGCTGTACGCCAAGCAGAAAAAGCTAGCCTCCATGGTGGCCGAGCAGATTTACGAAAAAGAGCACCGCAGCGGCCTGATGATCGACATACTCAGCCACATCGTGGAGTTCCGCAACGGCGAAAGCGGCCTCCATGTGCGCCATGTGAACATACTTACCGCGGTCATGCTCAAGGCGCTGCTCCAGAGGACGGACAAATACCACCTGACCCAGTCGGACATCTCCGTCATCAGCACCGCCTCCGCCCTCCACGACATCGGCAAGATCGCCATCCCGGAGGAGATCCTGAACAAGCCGGGGAGGTTTACCCCCGAGGAGTTCGCCATTATGAAGACCCACTCCATCGAGGGCGCGAAGATGCTGGAAGCCCTGCCCGCCTATCAGGATGAGCCGCTGGTAAAGGCCGCGTATCAAATCTGCCGCTGGCACCACGAGCGGTGGGACGGACGGGGCTATCCCGACGGATTGCGCGGGGACGAGATCCCCATCTCTGCCCAGATGGTGGCGCTGGCCGACGTGTACGACGCGCTGACCTCCGAGCGGGTGTATAAGCCCGCCTTTACCCACGAGAAAGCGGTGGAGATGATCCTCAGCGGGGAGTGCGGCGCCTTCAATCCCCTGGTGATGGACTGCCTCAGGGACTGCGCCGACGATATTCAGACAGAGCTGAGCCAGGACAGCTTCGAGGAGCGCAGCCGCCGGGAGCGGCGCAACGTGGCCCAGGAGCTGCACAAGCACGAGGAACTCACCGCCTCCGAGCGCACGCTGGAGCTGCTGGAGCATGAGCGGATGAAGTACAGCTTCTTTGCCTCCCTCACTGAGGAGACCCAGTTCGAGTATACCCTCAACCCGCCCTGCCTGGTGCTGAGCAGCTGGGGGGCGGAAAAGCTGGGCCTGCCTGAGACTGTCATGGATCCCTACGAGAAGATCCAGGAGCAGGCCGTCATTTCCCAGAGCGATATAGAGGATCTGGCGGACGCCCTCCATTCCACCACGCCGGGCAGCCCCGTGGTGCAGTATGACTGCAAGCTCCACATAGACGGGGAGGAACGGTGGCACCGGATCATTGCCCGGGCCTCCTGGTCCTCGGAGGAGCCGCCCCGGTACACCGGCTGCATCGGCAAAGCCATGGACATCCACAGCACCCGCCTGGAGCTGGAGCGGCTGGAGCGCCAGGCATCTCACGACGCCCTCACGGGGCTGATTAACCGGGCCTACGCCCAAGAGCGGATCATCGAGCGGCTGGAGGATCGGCCCAGCGGGCACTACGCCTTGGCTATCCTGGATCTGGATCATTTCAAGCGGGCCAACGACACCTATGGACATCTGTTCGGCGACGAGGCGCTGAAATTCCTGGCCGACAGGCTGCGCCGCAGCATCCGGGGCGGGGACATCGCCGCCCGGGTGGGCGGGGACGAGTTCCTCATCTTCCTGGAGTACAAGGAGGATCTGGAGTCCACCATCGAGGGGATCTACAGCCGGCTGGCCGGAGGGGACTATCAGGGCTTCCCCATTTCGGTGAGTATGGGCGTGGCCAGCGCCGATGAGGTGGGCCGGGATTACGAGACCCTGTTCCGCTGCGCGGATCAGGCGCTCTACGTGGTGAAGCACAGCGGCAAGAAGGGCCGGTATAACTACTATCACAAAGACAACGCCGTAGACACGGCGGTCTCGGCGGTGTCCCCCATCGACGGAGGCCGCCAAGAGGACGAGCGCAAAGGCGAGGAGGAGAGCAAATGACGCTGAAGGAGTGCTACACCGCCCTGGGGGGAAACTACGACGAGGTGATGGGCCGGCTGCGCAGCGAGCGGCTGGTGCAGAAATTTGTGCTGAAGTTTTTGAATGACGGCAGCTATCAACTGCTGTGCGACTCTCTGGCGGCGGGTGATCGGGAGGAGGCGTTCCGGGCGGCCCACACGGTCAAAGGCGTGTGCGCCAATCTGGCCTTCAGCACCCTGCTGGAATCCAGCGAGGCCCTCACCGAGGCCCTGCGGGACGGCAAGCCCCCCGAAGCGGGGGAGGAGGCGCTGGTGGCGCGCGTGAAGGAGGACTATCAGCGCACCCGTCAGGCTATTGAAGCGTTTCAGGAGGGCGCCGGGGAATGAAGAACAAGACGACACGGGTGCTGACGGTCAGCCTGATCGGGGTGGCGCTGCTGTGCGTGTGTGTCTTTTCCTTCTTAGCGATCCATATGAGCGCCCAGAGCGCCAAGACCATCAACGAGGTTGGGACGCTCTATATGTCCACCATGAGCAGACAGACCTCCATCCACTTTGACTCCATCATTACCCTGCGCATGGATCAGCTGGACGTGCTGGTGGGAACCGTGCCCGCAGAGAAGATCCATACGGATCAGGACGTGCGGGACGAGCTGATCAAAGATGGCCGCTCCCGGGATTTCGACTACCTGGCCTTTTATAAAACCGATGGAACCTTCGAGATGCTGTACGGCTCGGAACTGAAGGTCAGCAATCCGGAGCCCTTCCTGGACTCCCTGCGGAAAGGGGAGAACAAGGTGAGCGTCGGCATCAATGCCGAAGGGGAAAAAGTGGTGCTGCTGGGCGTGCCCTCGTCCCATTCCTCCGCGGAGGAGTACCCCTGCGCGGGCCTGGTGGCCGGGCTGCCGGTGAGCTATATCAGCGAACATCTGTCCCTGGATGAGAACAATGACCGGGTCTATTCCTTCATCATCCGCCGGGACGGCTCCTTTGTGCTGCGCACCGCCGACGCCTACGGCAACAGCTATTTCGAGCGGGCCCGGACCCTCTATGACAACGTGGGCGGCATGACGCCGGATGAGTACATAGAGGCCCTTAGCGGCGCCATGGAGCGGGAGGAGAACTACACCACCGAGGTGACCATGAAGGACGGGGAGCGGTATCATCTGTACTGCACCAGCCTGCCCTATTCCGAGTGGCATCTCATCACCTTCATGCCTTACGGCTCGGTGGACACCATCGTCAGCAACTTTGGCCAGGAGTGGGGCAGCCTGACCATACTCAGCGGGCTGATCGTCCTGTCGGCGCTGCTGCTGGTGTTTTTTAAGTACTTTGAGCTCACCCGGCAGCAGCTCCGGGAGGTGGAGAACGCCCGCGCCGCGGCGGAGGAGGCACAAAAGGAGGCCGAACACGCCAACCGGGCCAAGAGCGAGTTTTTGTCCAACATGAGCCATGACATCCGCACCCCCATGAACGCCATTGTGGGCATGACCGCCATCGCCACCGCCAATATCGACGATATGCAGCAGGTGAGGCACTGCCTGAAGAAGATCACGCTGTCCAGCAAACACCTGCTGGGCCTCATCAACGACGTGCTGGATATGTCCAAGATTGAGAGCGGCAAGATGACGCTGAATCTGGATCAGGTATCCCTGCGGGAGGCGGTGGACGGCATCGTGTCCATCTGCCAGCCCCAGGTGAGGGCCAAGCGGCAGCAGTTTGACGTGTTCATCCACGATATTTCCACCGAAAACGTGATCTGTGACAGCGTGCGGCTGAACCAGGTGCTGATCAACCTGCTGTCCAACGCCATCAAGTTTACCCCCGAGGAGGGGGAGATCCATATGGCCTTGTACGAGGAGCCATCCCCCAGGGGGGACAGCTATGTGCGCATCCACGTCCAGGTGAAGGATACCGGCATCGGAATGTCAGAGGAGTTCCAGAAGCGCATCTTTGACTCCTTTGCCAGGGAGGACAGCGCCCGCGTCCACCGTACCGAGGGCACCGGCCTGGGTATGGCCATCACCAAATTCATTGTGGTGGACGCCATGGGCGGCACCATCGACGTAAACAGCCGCCAGGGAAGGGGCACTGAATTCAACGTCACGCTGGATCTGGAAAAGGCCGAGGTGATGGAGGAGGACATGATCCTCCCCAACTGGGATATGCTGGTGGTGGACGATGACCAGCAGCTGTGCGAGTCCACCGCGTCCGCCCTGCGCTCTATCGGGGTAAACGCGGAGTGGACGCTGGATGGCGAGGGCGCCGTGGAGATGGTGATGAAGCGCCACCAGAGGGGGGACGATTACGAGATCATCCTGCTGGACTGGAAGCTGCCCGGCATGGACGGCATCGCCACGGCCAAGCGCATCCGGGAGGAGCTGGGCGACCACGTGCCCATCCTGCTCATATCCGCTTACGACTGGGGAGAGATCGAGCAAGACGCCAAAGCCGCCGGCATCAACGGATTTATTTCCAAGCCGCTGTTCCGCTCTACGCTGTTCAATTCGCTGCGCCGGTTTGCGGATATTCCCGAGGAGGAGAAGGTGGAGCAGCCCCAGGAGGGCAGGCGGGATCTGACCGGGAGGCGCATCCTGCTGGCTGAGGACAACGAACTCAACTGGGAGATCGCCTCAGAGCTGCTCTCCGACGAAGGGCTGGAGCTGGAATGGGCGGAGAACGGCGAGATCTGCGTGGACAAGTTCCAGCAGTCCCCGGTGGGATATTTCGACGCGGTGCTGATGGATATCAGGATGCCGGTGATGGGGGGCTACGAGGCCACCCAGGTCATCCGCACCCTGGAGCGCCCGGACCGGGATCTGCCCATTATCGCCATGACGGCGGACGCTTTCGCCGAGGATGTGCGCCGCAGCCTGGAGTGCGGCATGAACGCCCATGTGGCCAAGCCCATCGACGTGCAGGAGGTCATGCGCCTGCTGGAAAAGTATATCAAATAACCAAACGTCCCCCGGGCAATGCCTGGGGGACGTTTTTGGGGCCGCGAGGTTCTCACACCGGCCAAAAGTGCCCTATAAATTGGAGTTCCTGGCAGGACTTTGATGAAAGAAACACTTGCGCCTTTTAGTACACTGTGCTATAATAGCGGAGTTGAATTGTGTCCTTTTGCGCTTTGATGGGGGTAACGCCTCCAAAAAATGGAAAATACCGCCATTTTTTTGAAGCTTTCGCGGGAATGTTGAGAATCTGGAACATTGTTCCACATCGACATTTTTCCACATGGGGACAAGTTGCGGGAGCGGCGGTATTTTTCGTGGAAGCATTTCATAGTATCCATTTGCGCCATGGAGAGACGCCGTGGCCGGAAGATTCAGGAGGGTCGGATATGATGGACTTTCTAATGAGCAACTCCCAGCTCCTGCTGGAAAAATCGGCGGGCTTCCTTTGGACGAAGCAGGCGGCGATTCTCGACAATATTGCCAACGCCGAAACGCCCAACTATAAGGCTAAAGTTGTGACCTTCGAGGAGAGCATCCGCTCCAAGCTGGAGGAGGCCGCCAGCCGTCCCTCTGGGGCCGGAAAGGCCGTGCGGGACATCCTGGAGGATTCCGAGCTCACCGTGTTCGAGGCCAAGGAGCAGACCCGCATGGACGACAACGGCGTGAACATCACCAGCGAGATGACCGAGATGATCCGCAACGCCTATCAGCAGCAGTACGTCTATCAGGCCATCAACAAGCACTACGCCATGCTAAGCAAGGCTGTCCGGGGCCAATAATTAGGGGGTACATATTATGGCTTTCATGAATTCCATTAACATCATCGGCTCCGGGCTCACCGCCCAGCAGCTTCGGTTGGACATCGTGTCGGAAAATGTCACAAACGCCCAGACCACCCGCACCGAGAACGGCGATGGCGCTTACCGCCGGAAAATGGTGGTGTTCGAGGCGGTCAGCGGCCGGGACTCCTTCCGGGACGCCATGGCCAAGGCCGCCAACGGCCTGATTGCCAACACCGCCACCGGGGCCAGCCCAAACGCCGGCGGCGTGCGGGTGACCCAGATCGTGGAGGATGAGTCCCCCATGAAGATCGTGTATGACCCCACCCACCCCGACGCGAACGAGGAGGGCTACCTGGAGATGCCCAACGTGGACATGGTGAAGGAGATCGCCGACGCCATGGCCGCCAGCCGGGCCTACGCTTCCAACGTCACCGCGTTCAACACACTGAAGTCCGTCATCTCCAGCGGCTTGGAGATCGGTCGGTAAGCAAGACTTACGTGCATAAAAGGAGAAAACGGCTATGAGCGCTCCCATTGAGGGTATCACCAATACCGGGATCACCGGCATCACCAATACCATCCCCAAAATTACGCCTCCCACCTGGGGGACGCAGGAGGAGAAGGCCACCGGACTTGGCGAGGTCAAGGACAGTCCCTTCGGCTCCATTTTCAGCTCCCTGATCCAGAATGTGAAGGACACCGACGCCGAGTTCACCCAGGCGCAGTATCTGCTGGCTACCGGCCAGTTGGACAATCCCGTCCAGATGGGCATTTCCGCCTATAAGGCGGAGATCGCGCTGGATCTGCTGATCCAAATGCGCAACAGGGCGCTGGAGGCTTATAACGAGCTGAAAAACATGAGCGTCTAAGGCAGATCGCCGTCTGGAAGAAAGAACGCGGAAAGCGGGGTGATGGGGCTTGGACAAGGAGAAGCTGAAGGGCTATCTCGACAAAGCAAAGACAGCCCTTGGAAAGATTTCTAAAAAAATCTGGATCATCATCGCGATTGCGGTGGCCGTCCTGGTCATCGCCATCGTCATTTTCCTGAAAACAAGGCCCTACGCTACTCTGATTGCCGGAGCGACCGATGAAGAGACGGCTACCGTGCTCTCCTGGCTCCAGGAAAATGGGTTTACGGATTATAAGATGGAGGGCTCCGGCACCATCCTGGTGCCCGCGGGTCAGGCCCCCAGCCTGAAGGCGAGGCTGCTCCAGGAGCAGTACTCCCAGTCCAATTTCCCCTACAGTTTGTACTTTGAGCAGGTGGGCGCCCTCTCCACCCAGGAGGACCGCCGTGTGGCCCAGCTGGCGACCCTCGTTGACAACTTTAGGAAAACCATCCGCCAGTTCCCCGGGGTGCGGGATGTGACTGTGGAAATCAACCCGGGCGAGGACCGGGGCTACGTACTGGACAGCAACAACAGAGTGGAAGCGTCCGCCGGCGTCATGCTCTATATGCAGAACGGCAAGGCCCTCACCGAAGGGCAGGCCAACGCCATCCGCAACTACATCGCCGCCGGCGTGCCCGGACTGGATGTCAAGAACGTGACCATCGAGGACAGCAACGGCACCGACTACAGCGGCATCAGCAGCGGCAACGCCACCGCCGCGGCCAGCTCGGCGCTGAAGATCCAGATGGAGCGCCTGTGGAAAAAGGAGATCGAGGATCAACTTTATCCCCTCCTGGCCGGAACCTTCGGCCCGGACAATGTGCACCTCTCGGTCAGCGTTGAGGCGGAGCTGGGTGACAAGACCGTCAACGATTATAAAGTGACCCTGCCCGAGTTCGCCGAGAACGGGGAGACCGGCGGCAGGGGCCCCCTCAGCAAGGAGGTTTACGTATACCAGTTCACCACCCCCGATGAGGGCGCCGCAGGCGGCGTGGTGGGCACCACGACCAACGCCGACCTGCCCACTTACGTGGAGCAGGGAGACGCACAGGCGGAGCTCCAGAGGATCCTGGAGGAGCAGGTGGAGCGAGACTACGACAACTCCAAGACCCAGACCCAGATGATCATCACCGCCGCTTCCCTGACCAAGGTCACGGTGACGGTGACCATCGACTCGGAGAATTACGGGCCGGTGGACGCCAACGAGGTCCGCTCCGCCGTGGCCACCGCCGCCGGCATCGTGGCCCCGCTGGAGCTGCCCGACGACATGACCGCTGACGAGTACCTGGCCCGGTATATCACGGTCGTCAACATCCCGTTCTATCGCGAGCCCGAGCCCGCGCCGACGCCCTCTTTCTTTGAGCGGATGGGCATCCCCGAGTGGGTGGTGTATGCCGCCATCGGCGGGTTGGTGCTGTTCGTGATCATCCTGGTGACCATCATCCTGCTGGTGCGCGGCCACAAGAAGAAAAAGCAGGCGGCGGAGCAGAGAGCCGTGGAGGAGCTGATGGCCACGGCCATGCCCGGCCAGGTGATGGTAGAGGTTGGGCCGGATGGGCAGACTGTTGTGCAGCCCGTGCTGGATGAGAACGGCAACCCCGTGTCCGGCGCTGATGTGATGGATATGCATACCGAGCGCAGCATGGAGCTGCGCCAGAACATCCGGGATTATGTGGACGAGAACATGGAAGTCGCCGCCCTGCTGCTCAAGAGCTGGCTGAAGGAGGATGGAGACAATGGCTGACGCTGCGGTCGTGGAACAAAAAGCGGCTCCCGCCGAGGCCGGCGCCCCCGCGCCCGCCCCCAAGAAGCCGATCAAGAACGAAATTCCACTCACTGGGGCCCAGCGGGCCGCTACCGTGATCATCGCCTTGGGGGTGGAACGGGCATCCGTGCTCTATAAGCACATGGAGCCCGAGGACGTGGAACAGCTCACCCTGGAAGTGGCCAAAATGGGTTTTCTGGGTTCGGAGCAGACCGAGTCCATCCTGAATGAATTTTATCAGTTGTGCCGCACCAACCGGGCGGTCACCGAGGGCGGTTTGGAATACGCCCGCACCGTGCTGGAAAAGGCGTACGGCGCCCAGGCGGCGGAGGAGCTGCTGGGCAAGGTGACCAAGTCCCTGCAAAACCGCAACTTCTCCTTCATGGAGAAGGCGGACGACAAGTCGCTGTACTCCGCTTTGCAGAACGAGCGTCCCCAGACGATTTCTCTGGTGCTGTCCTATGTGGATCCGGACAAGGCCGCTGGGGTCATCTCCCAGTTGGACGAGAAGCGGCAGATCCAAGTGGTGGAGAGCATGGCCAAGATCGAGAGCGTGTCCCCCACGGCCGTCAAGATCATCGAGGCCGAGATGCGCAAGAAGTTCTCCAGCATCGTGACCAGCGCCAACGTGAAGGTGGGCGGCATCGACTACGTGGCCAACGTGATGAACAACCTGGACCGCACCAGCGAGAAGAACATCTTCGACGGGCTGTCCGCCTACGACCAGGAGCTGGCCGACGAGATCCGCAAGCGGATGTTCGTGTTCGAGGACATCATCACCATGGACGACCGCTCTGTGCAGCGCTTCGTCCGGGACTGCGATCCCCGGGATCTGGTGCTGGCCCTCAAAGCCGCCAACGAGGAGGTCTCCAAGAAGCTGCTCAGCAATATGTCCACCCGTATGGCTCAGAATATCCGGGACGACCTGGAGATCACAACCAATGTCCGCATGAAGGACGTGGAGGACGCCCAGCAGCGTATCGTGGACATCATCCGCGACCTGGAGGAGAAGAACGAGATCGTGATCGCGAAGGGCGGAAAGGACGATATCATTGCCTAACATATTCAAAGCGTTCCTGTTTGGGGAGGCCAAGGATAAGTCTGATTCCGAGAGAAAAGTGGAACCCTACCGCTTTCCTGACGCGGCGGAGCTGGTGTTGGAGCCCGAGCCTGAGGAAGAGCAGCCCGCGACCGAGCTGGACCCGCCCATTGAGGCGGACGACGAGCCGGAGGTTGGCGCGGGTCTCCCGGGGGGATTCGACACGCTCATTGCCGACCCGGAACCCGAACCGGAGCCTGAGGTGAAGACGAGCCCCATCACCTTTGCCCAGATACAGGCCGAGGAGATCCTGGCCGACGCCCGGCGGGACGCGGAGCGCATCTTGAAGCAGGCCAGGGACGACGCCGACCGGGAGGCGGAGAACGTGTTCGCCAAAGCCCGGGAGGAGGGCTACCAGGAAGGCTATGTCCAGGGCATGGCCCAGGCGGCCGAGGAGTCCAAGCAGCTCCGGGAGGAGC
Source organism: uncultured bacterium (assembly GCA_947176765.1). Lineage (GTDB taxonomy): Bacteria > Bacillota > Clostridia > Oscillospirales > Oscillospiraceae > Enterenecus. The sequence goes on along the minus strand of CAMWRX010000027.1, from coordinate 10,476 downwards.
AGGCCCAGCGCATGGAGGAGGAAGTACACCGCTTCATGGAGCAGGCGGGGGTCGCCTTGGACCGGCAGATGGATCAGAGCGTGGACGACCTGCGGGATCTGGCCCTGGCGGTGGCGGAAAAGGTGGTATGCGTCAGCCTGAAGAGCAGCGCCGACGTCATCAGCCGGATGATTCAGACCGCCATCGACAAGCGCAAGAAAAAAGAGTGGGTGCATATCTATATCTCGGAGTGCGACGCCAAGCGGCTCAGCCAGATCCCCGCCTCCCTGTCCGCGGCGCTCAGCGCCCTGTCCGACCGGGTGCGCATCATCCCCATGGCGGACGACGAGTCGGGCACCTGCATCATCGAGATGCCGGACGAGATCGTGGATGCCAGCACTGCCACCCAGCTGCATAATCTGCGCACCATCCTGACGGACACCGCCAACAGCGCGTCCGGGATTACGATAGTTTAGGAATTTGACAGGGCTTCCCATTCTCCCAGGCCGGGAAGGAAGCGCTGAAGCACAGGCCGGTGGAGTAAATCATGCCTTCCATCTTTCAACAAATGACCCGTCAGGTCTACAACGCGGAGCCCTACAGCCTGACGGGAAAAATTGAGAATATCGTGGGTATGTCCATCGAGGCCTCCGGCGGACGTGCCGCCGTGGGCGACATCTGCCGCATCTACAACGGCGACTCCGGCGGGCAGGTCACCGCCGAGGTGGTGGGTTTCAAGAACGACCACATCCTGCTCATGCCTTACTCGGATATGAGCGGCATCTCAGCGGGAAACTTCGTGCGCAACACCGGCGCGCAGCTCACCCTTCAGGTGGGTGAGTTTCTCCGGGGCCGCATCATCAACGCCCTGGGCCAGCCTATCGACGGCAAGGGCCCCTTTGAGGGGGGCACCTCTTACTGCGTGGGCGGCGGCTACATAAATCCCCTGGAGCGCCCCCCCATCCGGGAGCGCATCCAGTTCGGCGTGAAAGCCATTGACGGGCTTATCACGATTGGAAAAGGCCAGCGTATCGGTATCTTCGCCGGCTCGGGCGTGGGAAAATCCACGCTGATGGGCATGATCGCGAAAAACGTCACCGCTGACATCAACGTCATCGCCCTGGTGGGCGAGCGTGGACGAGAGGTTCTCGAATTTGTGGAAAAGGACCTGGGTCCGGAGGGCATGAAGCGGTCCATCCTGGTGGTGGCCACCTCCGACCAGCCCGCCATGCTGCGGATGCGCTGCCCCAGCGTGGCCACCGGCATCGCGGAGTACTTCCGGGATCAGGGGTACGACGTGCTGCTGATGATGGATTCCCTCACCCGTTTCGCCATGGCCCAGCGGGAGATCGGCCTGGCCATCGGCGAGCCACCGGTGTCCAGAGGCTATACCCCGTCCATGTACGCGGAAATGCCCAAGCTGCTGGAGCGGAGCGGCAATTTTGCCAAGGGCTCCATTACGGGAGTGTACACCGTGCTGGTGGAGGGCGACGACACCAACGAGCCCATCGCGGACACGGTGCGCGGCATTCTGGACGGGCACATCGTCCTGTCCCGGCAGCTTGCCAACTCCAACCACTATCCGGCCATTGACGTGAGCGCCAGCATCTCCCGTCTGATGGTGGAGATCGTCTCCCCGGAGCACAGGCAGCTGGCCTCCCGCCTCCGGGACATCATGAGCGTGTACGAGAAAAACGCCGATCTGGTGGCCATTGGAGCCTACAAGCCGGGGAGCAACCGCAAGCTGGACTACGCCATGTCCAAGATCGACGCGGTGAACGACTTCCTTACCCAGGATGTGAACCAAGCTTTTTCCTATGACCAGTGTGTGGCCGAGATGGCCAAGCTGCTCAAATAAACCCCCGCGAGGTGCTGAAGAGAGATGAAGAAATTCAAATTTGCGCTGGACTCGGTGCTGTCCTACAAAGAGCAGGTGCTGGAGTCCCTCCAGGGCGAACACGCCGCCATCCTGGCCCAGGTCCGGGAGCAGGAGGAAGTGCTGGAGGCCGTCTGGCAGGACTACCGGGACTGCAACGAGGAGTACCGCCAGCGCAAGGAAGAGGGCCTCACCATCACCGACGCCATGGTCTACCAGAACGGCCTGCGGGTGCTGGAGCGCAATATCCAGACGGAGACCGAAAAGCTGGAGGAGCTGAAAAAGCAGGAAGAGGCCAAGCGCCAGGAGGTGGTGGACGCCAAGATCGACACCTCGTCCATCGAGAAGCTGAAGGACAAAAAGCTGGAGCTTTACAACAAGGAAGTGGCCAAGAGCGAGGAACTGCTCATCGACGAGTTCGTCAGCTCCGCCCGGGCGCGGGCCAGCATCGGAGCATAAGATAGGCCCAGTACGTAATGTCCAATCCGGCGCTTGCGCCGTTTGGAAATAAATATTAATTAAGAAAGGAGGAAAACAACATGGACAGTTTAAGTACCAAGATGTTAAACATGACGGCTCCCTGCGTCGTGACCTACGACAAGACGGGCTTGATATCGGATTTCAGCAAGGCCGCTTCTGGTACCAAAGGCGATGACTTCCAGAAGCTGATGGAGAAGGCCCAGTCCGGCCAGACTGAGAACCGGGTCGAGGAACGGCCCAAGGCTAAGACTGAGACCACGGCGAAGAAGGCCAAGGCCCCCGCCGAGAAAGAGGAGCCCGCGGCGGATCCCAAGCAGCTTCAGGTGTACCTGGTTCCCCTGACCCAGGAGCAGCTGAGCCAGATCCCGGCCGAGTGGCTGCCCGCCAACCTGGAAGAGGGCGAGCCTGTTGTGTGCATCGGTGTGCGTACCGGTGAGAACGGCGAGGATGTCCCGATTCTGATGGGTGCCAACGAGGCCGCCCAGCGGTACGGCAAGGAGGTTGTCGCTCCCTGGCAGACGTTCGACGTCTCCGACCCGGAGGCCGACGCGATGCTGGAAGCCACCGCCCCCGGCGCGGACAACAGCCCCGCAGCCATGCTGGAGAAGCTGGTGGACGAGGAGATCGGCCAGGTGGCCCAGACCGCCGTTGAGGAGGCCAAGCCCCAGGAGAAGGACGACGACCAGGTGGAGCTCGTCGACGTGGAGCAGGGCTCCCAGCGCATTTTCCACGACGTGGAGGCCGCCCCGGTGAAGGTGGGTGAAGCGGAGGGCACAGAGCAGACCAATGCGGCCGACGTGGTCCAGCAGGTGAACGACCAGATCGCCCAGGCGATCCAGAGCGGCGAGTCCACCGTGACGGTGCGGCTCAACCCGGAGAATCTGGGAGAGGTCACCGTGCAGGTCAGCATGAAGTCTGACGGCATCCTCAATGTGGCCATCAGCGCCCGCAACGACGACACCAGGGCACTGCTGGAGCGCCATGCCGCCAATCTTCAGGAGATGGTCAGCAGCCGCACCCAGCAGAGTGTGGAAGTGAACGTCCAGCGCCAGCAGGAGAGCCAGCAGAACCAGAACCAGCAGAGCTATGACGGCCACAACGGCCACGCCCAGGACGGGCAGGAGCGCCGCCGCCGGCAGCATGAGCAGACCAATCCCCAGGACTTTATGCAGCAGCTGCGGCTGGGCCTCATCCCCACGGACGGGGAAATTTAAACAGAAAGGAGTACTTAGCGAATGGGAACCAGTTCGTATTCTATGGCTGACATCGCCAGCCTGACCAAGTCGACCAACATTCCGGTTGCCAAAAACAGCACCAGCCGCAAGGGCAACACCGAGCTGACGATGCAGGACTTCCTCCAGCTCATGGTGGTGCAGCTTCAGAACCAGTCCATCGACGACACCATGGACACCAGCGAGATGATGAACCAGATGGTGCAGATGCAGATGGTCACCGCCATCACCAACATGAACGAGATCAGCGTCATGACCTACGCCAGCTCTATGGTGGGCAAGGTCGTCACCATCGGCATCGTGGAGAACAACACCCTGGAGGAGCGGGAAGTCGAAGTCATCGGCACCGGCATTTCCAACGGCCAGCAGGTCATCTTTGGCAGGGACGGCAAGGGCAAGGTGGAGACTTACGCGCTGAACCAGATCATGGCCGTCGGCAGACTGCCCGAGATCCAGAAGGACCAGGGCGTTGTGGACGAGGACGGCAACCTGGTTGATAAAACGGAAGGCGCGGACAAGACGGAAGGCGCCGGGAATACTGGCACCGGCACCGAGCAGCCCCCCGTGGATCAGACCCAGGGCACCCAGACCCCCGAATACAACGGCGAGCAGGGAGCGCCCAGCGACAACACGTGAGAAAAACGAGGTGACATGAAATGATCCAGCGTGTATCAGGACTCCAGCGCACGGACGCGCCACAAGCCCGGGTACAGCAGCAGGGGCAGACCGGCGGCGGATTCGGCGCTATGCTCCAGCAGGAGCTGGTCAAAAGCGAACAGCCCCAGGGCGTGGCCTTTTCCAAGCACGCGATCTCCCGGGCGCAGGAGCGGGGCATTGAGGTAACGCCGGATCTGATGGATCAGCTGGCGGGAAGCGTCATCCGGGCCCAGGCCAAGGGAGCCACCAACATCCTGGCCATGGACGCTGAGAAGGCATTTATCATCAATGTGCCCAATGCCAAGGTGATCACCGCTATCACCCAGGAGGAAATGAGACAAAATATCTTTACCAATATTGACGGCGCCGTTTTCCTGTAATATGATAAACAGATGGCAGGACCGGATTCGGATGCTATTGGCCCCATGTCTGACTGACATGGGCCGAGCGGCGCCAAATCGAAAGGAGTTAATTATCACACTATGACTGGTGCAATGTATGCGGCCATTGCTGGCCTGCGAACCCATATGCAGAACCTGAACGTAATCGGCAACAACGTGGCCAACGTCAACACCCAGAGCTATAAATCCGCCCGTTCGGTGTTCAAGACGGCCATTTACACCACCCTGTCCGGCGGTTCCGACGGCACCCAGGTGGTGGGCGGCGCCAACCCCTCCCAGATCGGCTACGGCTCCAATATGGCCAGCGTGGGTATCGACATGAGTACGGGCAACTATGCCGTCACCGGCAACGCCACCGACATGATGCTGGACGGCGACGGCTTCTTCCTCATGGGCAACAAGGATGTGGCCGACACCTTCAACGGCAGCAACGGCGACGTGAGCAAGCTCACCTCCCTGACCCTCACCCGGCTGGGCAACTTCGGCTTCAAGGCCGACGGCTACCTGACCAACGACGACCTGTGCGTCTACGGCTTTATGTGCATCGGCGTGTGGGGCGACGACGCCCACCCGCTGGAGATAGAGGGCGAGAATGGGGCGACGACGCCTGCCCCCGGGTCGCTGGGCAAGAAGGCGGGCGACCCCATCTTCAGCGACCAGCTGGTGCCCATCCGCTTCCCCGGCGTGCGCATGACTGAGCGCTACTACGACGAGGAAGGTGTGGAGCTTGCCGGCCAGGATTTGGCGACAGCCCAAGGATTGAACGCCACTCAGCTGGCGGCCAGGGGCTGGACTGTCCAAGAGGTGGGCGAGATCATGTACGCCACCACCGGCTCCGACGGCATTGGCAAGCTCCAGGACGCCTACTATTATGTGGACCCGGCCACCGGCGAGGCGGTCGAGCCGGGGGCGGACGGCACCCTTCCCGAGGGCGCGGTCAAGACCCTCTACTCCAAGGCCCAGTTCACCGGCATCACCGTGGATCAAAAGACCGGCCTGATCACCGGTACCAGCAATGAGACCAACGAGGTGGTCACCATCGGCTGCGTGGCGGTGGGCCAGGTGACCAATCCCAACGGCGTGACCCAGATCGGCAACAGCTACTACAACGCGGGCGCCGGCTCCGGCGACCTGACCATCTCCGTGCTGGGCGGCGGCGCCTCTGCGCTGGGCATCAACTACGTGAACGGCGAGCTCACCCGCGCCCGGGCCCAGGCCGAGGCTGGCACTGGCGGCGCCGACGGAACTGGTGGCACCGGCGGCGACACCAACACAGTAGAGGTCGAATACGCCGAGGGGATGCGCATCCGCAACGGCGGCAAGACTAAGATCCTGTCCAACGGCCTGGAGATGTCCAAGACCGATCTGGCCCAGGAGATCTCCAACATGATCCTGACCCAGCGCGGCTATCAGGCCAACACCCGTATCATCACCGTGACCGACTCCATGCTGGAGGAACTGGTCAATATGAAGCGCTGATTTTCAGTAATTTGAACGCGGCCCGGCCCGGGGGAGGCTGAAACCTCCCTCCGGGCCAGCCCCCTGTAGCCCTGTCAGCCAAAAGGAGGTTCGCACCATGATCGTTTTGACCAAGCGCAACCACGAAAAATTCCTTGTCAACCATTTGCAGATCGAGTATATCGAGACCATCCCCGAATCCAAGATCGTCATGATGAACCACGACTTCTACCTCGTCCGCGAGAGCACGGAGGAGATCATTGATAGGATCGCGAAATACAACGCCAAGGTGATGGATATCCAGCGTGAGATCACCGTGGTGGATAAGCGATAAAGACAGAGACAAAGCGTCCGGGCCGACCGCTCTGCGCCCCGGGTATTGGAGGTAGTGCTGTAGTATGAATATTACATATATCATCGGCCTTGTCCTGGCCATCCTGGTGTTCCTGCTGGGCTGTGTGCTGGGCATCAACATCGGGCCCAAGGCGGTGGACGGCACCACGGGGCTGCCGCTGCCCATGTTCACGTTTGAGCCCGGCAACCTGTGGAACTTCTTCGACGCGGCCAGTATCTTCATCGTTATCGGCTGTACCTTCGCCATCGTGGTGGCCAGCTTCCCGCCCAGCACCCTGTCGTCCATCCCCAAGCACTTCGGGGTTATGCTCAACGCCGGGAAGTTCAACCCCATGACCTACATCGACCAGTTGGTGGATTTGGCCCAGACCGCCCGTAAGAACGGCCTGCTGGCCCTGGAAGGCAAGGCTAACGAGCAGGAGGACCCCTTCTTCAAGCAGGCCATCATGCTCATTGTGGACGCCAACGACCCGGATAAGGTGCGCGCCATTTTGGATAACGACATCGACTGTATGTCCGCCCGGCATGAGGACGCCGCAGGGCTTTATGACAAGGCGTCAGCGGTGGCCCCGGCCTTCGGCATGGTGGGTACGCTGGTGGGCCTGATCAATATGCTGGCTTCCATGGACCCCACCAGCGGCGGCGGAGACCTGGGCAAGAACATGGGCGTCGCCCTGATTACCACCCTGTACGGCTGTATCCTGGCCCATATGATCTTCGGCCCCATCGCCAACAACCTGCGGATCCGGGACGGCGAGGAAGTGCTGTGCAAGCAGATCATTGTGGAGGGCATCATGTCCATCCAGTCCGGTGAGAACCCCAAGGCCCTGCGGGAGAAGCTGCTGACCTACATACCCCAGGGACAGCGGGAGGCCGCGGGCAGCGCCGGCGCTTCCGGCGGAGAATAAGGCAATCGTCATTTTCGTCCAATGTGAGATAAAGGAGTTGAGAACATGGCGAGAAAGAAATCAGGCGGTGGCGGCGGCGCCAACTGGATGGATACATACGGCGACATGGTAACGCTTCTGCTGTGCTTCTTCGTCCTGCTCTATTCCATGTCCACCATCAGCGAGGACAAGTGGAAGGCCATTGTCCAGAGCTTCAATCCCCTGGCAACTGAGATCACCACCGACCCGCTGGGGCAAGGAGGCCCCATAGCTGACCCAAATATTGGAGATCTGAACCCCGGCCTGAATGAAATTGAGAGCGCCCAGAAGATAATCGACGACCTGATGGAGCAGATGGAAGAGGCGCTCAAGCAGATGGCTGCCAACGAAGGGCTGGACAACGCCATCTCCGTGGAGCTGACCGGCGGCAAGATCTACGTCAAGTTCAGCGACACCGTGTTCTTCGGCGGCAACAGCTCCGAATTAAAGCCGCAGGCCAGGGAGATCCTGCTCAAGGTGTGCGCCGTGCTGGACGCGGGGAAGGACGCCATTGAGGAGATCCGTATCCAGGGCCACACCGCCCAGGCGTCGGACAGCGAGCCAAACGAGCCCTACGGAGACCGCAAGCTGGCCAGCGACCGATCCTTTGAAGTGCTGTACTTCATTCAGACCAACAGCTCTATCCACCCCGGCCGGCTCATCAACGAAGGCTGCGGCCAGTGGCGGCCCATTAGGGATAACCAGGGCGAGGAGAACAAAGCCCCCAACCGCCGGGTGGAAATGATCATCAGCGGCGTGGACCTGGAGAACAACAGCGAGCTGCACGACGCGTTGTCCAAATTCATTAGCTTAGACGGCGGGGATACGTAACGCGCCGCAAAAAATTCAGCAGATCAGGTGAGGTGATTCGATGGCTGAGGTATTGTCGCAGAGCCAAATTGACGCGCTTTTGAACTCGATGCGCAGCGGCGGCGATGCGGAAAAAGCGGAGGAAAAGCAGCCGGAGAAGAAGTACCGGAAATATGACTTCACCACCCCCCGCAAATTTACCAAAGACCGGATCAAGATGCTCAACGGCATCTTTGAGAACTATACGAGGGTCATCAGCTCCCGGCTCAACGCCCAGCTGCGCACCAACTGCGAGATCACGGTGGAGAGCATCGAGGAGCAGAAGTTCTACGAGTTCAACAACGCCCTCACAGAGGGGGATGTGCTGGCCATGGTGGACACCACCATCCACCCCATCCTCCGCCCCTGGGATACAGGGGGAGAGGACAAGGACATTGTGGTGGAGGATCCGGTGATGGTGTACCTGTCCACCTCCACCGCGCTGGCGATGATGGACCGGATGATGGGCAGCGAGGACAACTCGGAGCGGGATGTGCCCATGGGGTACGCCTACACCGACCTGGAGCTCCAGCTGTACGAGCACCTGATGAGGGACATCGTCACCCTGATGGGAAGCAGCTGGGAGAACTACGTGCCCATCACCTTTGAGTACAACCGAACCCAGGTTAACCCCACCCTGGTTCAGCTTCTGAACCTGGACGAGACGGTGGTGCTGGTGGACATGAAGCTGAATTTCGGAGGCAGCGAGGGACGCATGAGCATCGTGCTTCCGGGCAATATGCTGATGAGCGTATTCGGCGAGGTCAACCGGGAGAGCATGGGCCGCAAGGTGGCCAGCGAGGACAACTCGGACGAGATCTTCGACAAGCTGCGGGACTCCAGCTTGGAGATTATCGCCGCACTGGGTGAGACCAGAATCTCCCTCAGCGATATTTACCACCTGAATGTGGGCGATGTGGTGGATCTGGGCAGATCGAAGGATTCGCCGGTATTTTTGGAGATCGGTGGTTACCAGTGGTTTACCGGGCGAATGGGAACCCACAAGAAAAACATGGCCATCAAGATAGACGAGGTGTGCTATTCGGCCGAGCAAAGGAGCGAATAACGGATGGAGAAGGAAATGTTCAGCCCAATGGCGATTGATGCCTTGGGCGAGATGATGAATATCAGCCTGGGCTCCTCGGCCACCGCGGTGTCAAATATGCTGGATCATCGGGTGGATATTACCACACCCACGGTCTCAGTGGTGGACGTGAAGGACTTCTCCCTGGGCAATCTGGAGCCGGCCATCGGCGTGGAAATCAAGTACGTCGAGGGCCTGGAGGGCAGCAACATCATGCTGCTCAAGCGCAGCGACATCAAAATCATTGTGGATATCCTCATGGGGATGGAGACAGCCGAAGAGGAATTCGAACTCAACGAGCTGACCATCAGCTGCGTGTGCGAGGTTATGAACCAGATGATGGGTTCGGCTGCCACCGCCATGTCCGACTTCCTGGGCTTCCGCGTGGACATCTCCACGCCCCAGTCCTTTGAACTGGACAGCCTGGAGCATTTCAAGCAGGACCATATGCCCAAGGGCGCGGAGCAGGTTGTGGTGGTTCGCTTTTTCCTGAAGATCGAGAACGCGCTGGAGAGCGAGTTCATGAACGTGATGAGCGTATCCCTGGCCAAGGAGCTGCTTAAGAGCCTGGGCTTGGAGAGCGAGGTGTCCAGCGGCGTGCCGGACGGAGCGCCCCTCCCGGAGGCGGCCCCCGAGCCGGAGCTCAGCAACCGGGTGATGAGCCAGGAGGAGATCGAGGCCCTGCTCCACGGCGGGGACAGTGCTCCCGCTCCCGAGCCGGAGCCTGCCCCGGCGGGCGGCGATCGGAAGATGAGCCAGGAGGACATCGAGAAGCTGCTGGCCGGAGGCATCCCGCCCGCCGAGCCGGAGCCCGCTCCCGCACCCGCTGGCGGCGACAAGAAAATGAGCCAGGAGGACATTGAGAAGATGCTGGCCGGTATGAACAGTGAGCCCGCACCCGCTCCCGCGGCTCAGGCGGCGCCCTCCCAGGCTCCGGCAGCCCAGGCGGCACCCGCTCAGGCTCCGGCGGCCCAGATGCCGCCCCAGGGAATGCCCGGCCCCCAGATGGGCCAGCCGGGGCAGATGCCTCCTTACCCCTATCCGCCCATGCCCGGGCCGGACGGACAGATGCAGGGCGGCTACATGGGCTATCCCCCCATGTACTATCCGCCGTATCCCTACCCCTATCCCTCTCACTTATACACATAACCGCGCCCACTAGACAGCAGAACAAAACGAT
>CAMWRX010000026.1 GCA_947176765.1 uncultured bacterium | reverse complement strand
GTACTACAACGAGATCTTCTACATGGAGGACCGGGCCATCGAGCGCCTGACCGACCTGGACCAGTCCTGGATGCCTTACTTGAATGACACCACCTTCTACCCCGTGGACTGCGTGTTCACCGGCATGGAGATGGAGACCATCGACTGGCACAAGTCCGACTTTGAGCGCGCCGTGCGCGAGCAGGAGGGCCTGTGGATCCGGGACGGCGGCCCCACCGACGCGGAGTGGGAGAAGTACAAGGAGTATCTCTCCGCCAAGTGCGGCATGAACGACCTGCTCCAGGTCTACCAGGACGCCTACGACCGGTATTCCGCGGCGGAATGAGCGCATCATAAAAAGGGGCGGCCCCGCGCCGCCCCTTTTTAAGAGCCGGTTGACATTTTTCCCGGCTGACCTTATTATAATTTGGATCTGAAACGGCCAAGGAGGTTGTCACATTATGACCAGCGAAGCACTGAAAAAGGCCCGGGAGTTCGAGGCCCAGTACGGCCCCCACATCCCCGCCGCCGAGCGTCCCGCCTTTCACGCCACCCCCACCATCGGCTGGATGAACGACCCAAACGGCTTCTCCATGTACCGGGGGGAGTGCCACCTGTTCTACCAGTACCACCCCTATTCCAACGAGTGGGGGCCCATGCACTGGGGACACCTGAGGACGAAGGACTTCATCCGCTGGGAGCGGCTGCCCGCCGCCCTGGCGCCGGACGAGGCGTACGATGCCTCCGGCTGCTTCTCCGGCGGCGCCATCGAGCTGCCTGACGGCCGGCAGATGTTGATGTACACCGGGGTGCAGCGGGCCCACAACGCGGAGGGGTTCATTCAGGACGTCCAGACCCAGTGCGTGGCCATTGGGGATGGGGTGGACTACGAAAAGCACGCCCTGAACCCGGTGCTGTCCGGGAAAGATCTGCCCAAGGGGGGCAGCACCATCGACTTCCGGGACCCCAAAATCTGGCGGGAGACGGACGGTACTTATTACGTCGTCATCGGCAACCGCACCGAGGACGAGAGCGGCGCGATCTTGATGTACAAAAGCGCCGATGGCCTCAACTGGGAATTCATGCGCACCTTGGATCGCTGCCATAACCAGTACGGCCGTATGTGGGAGTGCCCGGACTTTTTCGCCCTGGACGGCAAGCAGGTCATCTTCACCAGTCCCCAAGAGATGAATCCTATCGGACTGGAGTTCCACGCGGGCAACGGCACCCTGTGCCTCATGGGCGGCTATGACGCTGAGAAGGGCTTCACCCGGGGGCGGGTGCAGGCCATCGACTACGGCCTGGATTTCTACGCACCCCAGACCCTGGAAGCCCCCGACAGGCGGCGGATCATGATTGCCTGGATGCAGAACTGGAGTACTGTGGGGGCCAAACCCTTCCACTGCCGCTGGTTCGGGCAAATGACCCTGCCCCGGGAGCTGTCCGTGCGGAACGGGCGGCTGTACCAGGCTCCCGTCCGGGAGCTGGAGAAATATCGCGGTCCGGCAGTGATCCACCATCACATCACGGTTTGCGGGGAAAGCAATCTCCCCGGCGTTCAGGGGCGGCTGGTGGACATGACCGTCACCGTGCGGCCCATGGGGCAGGGTTCCTACCGCTGGTTCCGGCTCCACGTGGCCAAGGACGGCCAGCATGACACCATCATCCGCTACAAGCCCGACGAGAGCACCCTCAAAATCGACCGCACCCGCAGCGGCCTGCCCCACGACATCGTTCACACCCGCAGCTTTCTGGTGCGGCCAAACAACGGGGAGATCAAGCTCCGGGTCATCCTGGATCGGTTCAGCGTGGAGGTGTTCGTCAACGACGGCGAGGCGGCGGCCAGCGCGGTGATCTACACCCCCCAGGAGGCGGACGCCATTACCTTCGAGGCGGGGGGACAGGTGCTGATCGATGTGGAAAAGTACGATCTCATTTTTAACGAAGATAAGGAGGACTGAATCATGGGTGAAAAGAGGTTTGATGTGACCGCCCTGGGCGAACTGCTCATCGACTTCACAGAAAACGGCCTCAGCGGCCAGGGGAACACGCTGTTTGAGGCCAACCCCGGCGGCGCCCCCTGCAATGTGCTGGCCATGCTGAAAAAGGTGGGGCGGTCCTGCGCTTTCATCGGCAAAGTGGGGGACGATATGTTTGGCCACCTGCTGCGGGACGTGGCGGCACAAGCCGGGATCTGCATGGATTACCTGCTGTTTGACAAAGATGTGCGCACCACCCTGGCCTTTGTGAAAACCTTTGCCAACGGTGACCGGGACTTCTCTTTTTACCGCAACCCCGGCGCGGATATGATGCTCCGCGAGGACGAGCTGCCGCTGGATGTGATCGCGGACAGCCGGATCTTCCACTTCGGCACCTTGTCCATGACCCACGAGGGGGTGCGGAAGGCGACCTGTAAGGCCATCGACCATGCCAGGCAAAGCGGGACAGTCATTTCCTTTGACCCCAACCTCCGCCCGCCGCTGTGGGGAAGCCTGAAGGACGCCAAGGCGCAGATCGAGTACGGCCTGGCCCGGTGTGATGTGCTGAAAATCGCGGACAATGAGCTGGAATTCATGACCGGGGAGACGGATTTTGACAAGGGCGCGGCTATCCTGCGGGGCAAATACCCCAATATCAAGCTGTTCAACGTCACCGCCGGGGCGGACGGAAGCTATTCCTATTATGAGGACAAGCGGGTGTTTGTCCCCGCCTGCAAGCTGGGCGGCACCATCGAGACCACCGGGGCGGGGGATACCTTCTGCGCCAGCGTGCTGAATTTCGTGCTGGATCACGGCCTGGACGGGCTGACGGAGGAGAACCTCACCGAGATGCTCCATTTTGCCAACACGGCGGCGTACCTCGTTACCACCCGGAAGGGGGCCATCCGCTCCATGCCGGAGCTGACGGAGGTAGAAGCGCTGCTGTAATACAGACAAAACCATGTTGTGAAATACAGGTTCTAACATCATGTTAAAAGCGGCAAAGCAATCCGGGCAAAAGGAGCGTGCTCCTTTTGCCCGGATGATTTATAAGCTGCGTTATTGATGGCTGTGCGGGAATGCGCCCGCTGTCCTCTGAATCACGCCGCAGGCGATTTTTGTACCGGAATTGCCGGATGGCTGAGTTGTAAAATCGTCAGGGTGGTCGTGGATGATGACTGCCTTGCCAATTACCTCGTCGACGGAAAACCGATTGGTCAAAAACAGGCAGAGCGCGGATCCGCCGTTTCCCAACAGCGGAAGCAGATCCCCGGCATGGTATGGATGGTCACAGCCGCCCGGGTTGTAGTGGGACATGGCGTCCGCAAAGGGATCGTCCATATTGCCGCCGCAGTCGCCCCCTTTGTGGATATGAAATCCAAAGATCCGGTCATGGCAGGGGAGGCCGTCATGAGGAAGGCCGCTGATCTCAGCCAGCACGATTACGCCTTCGCGGGTCTGGTAAAACCGTACGGTGCCCGTTATCTCCGGATAGCTTTCGCTGCCTGTGATATTGGCGGCCGCCTGCGCCATTCCCCGCAGGGCGGAAAGAAGATGGAGTTTGGAATGGCCGCACGATGATGGTTTGCTCATATGAAATGCTCCTTGTAATCAACGTTTCATATGGCATCCTATGCGGCGGAAGGGCGCGGGGTTCGGCTGTGGTTTGACCTATTTGTGGACGCAATATAAAACCACAGGCCCGATCCCGCTGGCCGTCCATTCCTTCAGCGAAGGCTTGCGGGCCACCCCGGCGCGGGAATTGGACAGGTTGTATACGTCAATGGCGCCTGCCCGGTATTGCAGGCAGACCGTGTGCATCCCCTGGCGGACGCTGCCCTTTTGGTTCCAGAAGGTGAACAGGCAGACGTCCGCGTCCCGGGCATGGCGGTCGAACAGCGCCTCGTCGGTCACGGCGGTCACGGTGTAGCCTAACCGCTGAAATAAATGCTTTGCCTTCCAGGGAAGCGTGCCCAGCAGCCCAAACGCGGCGGCGGCCTTTTGATCGCCCCACGCGATTACATCGTGAAAGCGGTGGGGATTGCCCAGCAGCAGCAAGGCGTTGTAAACCGCGATGACGCCGCATCCCCCGTGGGCGATGTTTGAGACGCCGTAGCGCATATCCTTCACGGGGGACAGCCCCTGGCCATTGATGGGCCCGTTGAGTTCAAACTGCCTGTTAAACGCCAGGTTCCGACCGGCAATCCCGGAAAATATGCCGTGCTTTCCGTCCATCAGCCCCGCTATCGTCCCATAGGGGCGGTTTGTGTTATCCATGTTAAGACGGTATGACCGCGGTCCAGCAGCTCCGGCCATAGAGATCGGTAAACCGATAGGTGGCCCGGGTGCTGCCCTCCAGCAGCACGTCGCTGACGGTGAGCCCCTGCTCCGAAACGGTCAGCGCTTCGCCCAGCAGGTAGCTGTCCTGATAATCCCCGTCATAGCTGTAATAGTCACACAGGAACTCCAGGGTATCGCCGGGCTGGAGCTCTGCCTGGCTCTTGGCCACGGTGTCGGTCTCGCCGTCGTGGTACACTGTCCGCACCCCCGCCACATAGCCGTGGGGCTGGTCGTTGTCGAATACCAGGATCAGCTCCGAGCGCACGCCGTTGTGGAGCACCGGCACCCGGCCGGTGATGGTGTAATTGGTACCATCGTCCACGGTGGTGGTGTGGTAATAGGCCACCGGCTGGCCGTCAATGGCGAGCCAGCTTTTGGCGAGCTCCGCTTTGCCCAAAAGCCCGCCGTCCTCATCGAAGTCAAACACGTTGTCCAGCCCCAGGTCGATGTAGCCCTCGCCGTCGTCATAGAACAGGTTCAGTTCCAGGGAGTGAACCAGCCCCCACTGCTCCTCGCTCAGCCGGATGACGGGGACGCCGTCCGCGCCCTCCTGCCACAGCAGTGTTTCAGAGGGGAAGCGGTTCTCCGCCAGGTATTGGGCCAGCTCCTCATCGCCCAGCGCCCGATCGCTCAAAAAGCCGCTGTTGCTGTCATCCAGGCCGGAAATGCGCCCGAAGGAGCCGCCCAGCAGATCGCCCAACAAAGAGGAGATGTCGTTCGCGCTGCCGCCGGAGCCGCCGCCCCAATTGCCCAGCAGGGAGGACAGGGGCGACCCGGTGCCGCCGGACGCGGCCTGCCCGCTGACCTCAAGGCTGGCAAACTGCCGGATGCACTGGATGTATCCCTTATCCATGCCGATTTGATTAAAAGTGGACGCCGCCTTGTCCACATTGGACGATTTCCGGTAGGGGAAGTAGATGGAGATGCC
Organism: uncultured bacterium; assembly: GCA_947176765.1. Lineage (GTDB taxonomy): Bacteria > Bacillota > Clostridia > Oscillospirales > Oscillospiraceae > Enterenecus. Next base: position 25,447 of record CAMWRX010000026.1, on the reverse strand, counting down.
ATAGGCGTTGGTCATGTTGGAGGAGGTGCGGTTGTACTTCACCGCCCCCAGCAGGGCCTCTGCCAGGGCATCCCCCTCTTTGGTGCCCAGATTCTTCGCCAGGTGCACCAAATCCACCTGGTCGATCTGGCTGGACTGGGCAAATTCCCGGGCCCCGCTGCGGGCGTTGGACACGGTCTGGTACTGTTTGTCCTGAATCAGCTTGTTGGTGGATTTGGAAAAGCTGGCCAGCAGGTCGGGCAGGGTGGCCTCCAGCTCCGCCAGGTCGATGACGGACAGGGTGGTGAGCTGGCCCCGGCACTTTTCGGCGCAGGTGTCCACGAAACTGTCCACGATCTGCTTGCCCAGCTCGATGGTGGGCATGGAGGTATTCTGGCCAAAGGCGGTGAGCCAGTCGGTGTAGTACCAGCCCACCCCCGGCTCGGTCTCCTCCGAGGCGATGAGGTAGTCGGCGTACTGGGTGAGGGTCAGGGCCGTCTCCGCCGTGGCCATCAGACAGGCGTCGAAGCCGATGAAATCGAATTTGACACCGGCGGCTTTCAGAGCGGAGTCCACCCCCGCCAGGTTCATGGAGCCGGTGGAGGCAAATTTCTCGTCGTAGCCGTAGCCGCTGACAGAGCCCCCGCCGTGGTCCCACAGGATCAGCTCATACCGGCTGGCGGGGTAGTTCTTGGCGCACCACTGGATGTAATCGGACAGGGTGGAGGGGTCGGTCATGGACACGCTGCCCAGATTATCCCTCAGCTTGACCAGCTGTCCGTCCTTCACCTGCCAGACCTGGTTGGTGGAGCTGGAGACCACGTTGTTTTTCCAGCCCTTGCAGCCGCCGGTGTAGACCAACAGGTTGAGATTGTCCCCAAAGCGGGCATTGAGCATCTCCTGGAGGTCGGCGGTGCCCATGCCGCTGCGGGACTCCAAATCGGTGCCGCATAGATAGACCATGATGGTGGCGGTGTCTTTGCCGCCGCCCAGCAGCTTGGTATACTTCTCCCGGGCGTTTTTGGCCACAGAGGTGTCCAGGCGGCCTGTGTTGGCGGGGTTTTCCCAGCCGGAGGAGACGCTGCCGCCGCCCAGGCCGCTGAGAAGCTGGGCCCAGCCTGCGGTTCCGCCGCCCTGATTTGGTTGCTGCTGTTGCTGCTGGCCTGTGGAGGGCGTCTGGCTCTGTGTACCGGACTGGCTCCCGAGGAAAACGGCGAGCCCGCCCCCGCCGCCGCCCAGCAGCAGGGCCAGCACCAGGGCGATCAGCTTGCCCGCGCCGCTGGCACGGGTGCCATTGGCACGAGTTCCGCCACCGCCGCTCTGCGGCGTCTGGTCTTTGTACCCCCCGGCGTCCCCCACCGGGCCGGTGCCCAGGCCGTCCCCCCGTTTGTGTACGGTTTTTCCGGGGCCGGTGACGTCTTTCTCCCTGCCCCTGGGTCTGTTGTTTTCCATCGCTGTATCCATCCTTTCCCAAACACTGCTTTCTCTTGAACATTATATGATATATTTTGGTGAAGGGCAAGGAATTTTGTGCATCAGAGAGCTTTTTGACCGGCTTAGGCGGAGCGCCGCCTAAGCGGCAGGGACATGGTTGACAGCGCTATTGAAAAAGCGTTCCCGATGTGGTATCCTCCTCATATCCCCCCAGGGGGAGATATGAGGAGGAATGGACATGGGCAAGCACAGCCATGCGCATACGGAGGCAGTAACTCTGTCCATCGCCTGGGCCATTTTGGCCGCGGCGCTCTATGCGCTCAGCGCCCCCATGTCTAAGCTGCTGCTTGACTGCGTTCCGCCCACGATGATGGCGGCGTTCCTCTATCTGGGCGCGGGGAGCGGGATGCTGGTGGTGGGCGCTGTCCGGAGGAAGGTGGAAAAAACGCCGTCAGAGCGCCATCTGACCCGAAGGGATCTTCCCTATGCCGTGGGCATGATTATTCTGGACATTGCCGCGCCCATTTTTTTGATGCTCGGTTTGTCCGCCACCGCCTCAGCCAACGTGTCCTTGCTGAACAACTTTGAGATCGTGGCGACTTCCCTCGTGGCGCTGCTCATCTTCAAAGAGGCCATCAGCCGCCGCCTTTGGCTGGCTATCGGACTGATTACGTTATCCAGTGTGGTGCTGTCCGTTGAGGATGCCAGCAGCTTTCAGTTTTCCGGCGGTTCTTTGCTGGTACTTCTGGCCTGCGCGTGCTGGGGCTTTGAGAATAACTGCACCCGCATGATGTCAGGCAGCGACCCGCTGGAGATCGTCGTCGTCAAGGGCTTCGGTTCCGGGATAGGTTCCTTGCTCATTGCCTTCGCAGCAGGGGAGACGATGCCAAATCCGGGGCTGATCCCGGCTGTCCTGCTGCTGGGGTTTGTGTCCTACGGCCTTAGCATATTCTTCTATGTATATGCCCAGCGCAGGCTGGGGGCCGCGCTGACCAGCGCGTTTTACGCGGTGGCCCCGTTTATCGGCGTGGCGCTCTCCTTAGTGATCTTCCGGGAGTTGCCGGGCATCCGCTTTTTCGCCGCGCTGGCGATGATGGCGGCGGGAACATATCTCGCGGCGGTAAACGCGGAGTGAGCACGACGGGCCGCAGCGGCAGGGAGCAGGGTGACGCGTCCACTTGATGAACTTGATACATCAACAAAATTGACAGGCCGCCAAGAGGCGGCCTGTCAATTTATCATGGCTTAATCTAGAAAATCGCTTCTAGGGGGATGGATCCCCGCCGCCCGGGTCAGAATTTCAAGCTGCCCTGGGCAATACACTGGCCGCTCTTCCGGTCAAAGAGGAGTACGCCGTTGCCGGACACGTCCACGTGCACCTTGGAGCCGATGGTGAACAGGGTGCTGCCGAATACCACGCCGGTGAGTAGGAAGTCCCCGACGCGCACCTTGATGGTGGACTCCATGCCGGTGGGCATGGCGCCGTAGATCTCGCCCTCCAGGGCGCCGCCCTCCACGATGTCCATAAACTCGGGCCGCACGCCCAGCACCAGGTCCTCGTTGGTGAGCACCGGCTCCTCCTGGAGGGAGAAGTCCTCCTCTTCCACTTTATCAATGTGGTAGCGGAAGGTCTCGTCCTTGTTGGCCTTCTCCACAAATCCCTTTTCCGCCGCTTTTTTCTTATGCTCTTCGGCTGCCTGGGCCTCCCGGGTGTCCCGATCCTTAAACCAGGCGGGCAGATCCAGGGGCTTGGCGGGCTGGAACACGGCTTTTTTGCCCCCCAGGATGGTCAGCTCCACCCCACCGTCGGGGCGCTGGCTGCCCTTGCCCTCGATGAAGTTGATGGAGGGGTTGCCCACGAAGTCGGCCACGAACAGGTTGTTGGGCCGGTTGTAGACGGTGAGGGGCGCGTCGTACTGCTGGAGCACGCCGTTGTTGATGAGGCAGATCTGGGTGGCCAGGGTCATGGCCTCCATCTGGTCATGGGTGACGTAGACGAAGGTGGAACCCGTCTCCACGTGGAGGCGCTGGAGCTCATAGCGCATCTCCAGGCGGAGCTTGGCGTCCAGGTTGGACAGCGGCTCGTCCATGAACAGCACGGAGGGCTCGGGGGCCAGGGTGCGGGCGATGGCCACGCGCTGCTGCTGGCCGCCGGACAGCTCGGCGGGATAGCGGTCCATGAACATACCGATCTTCACGATGCGGGACACCCGGCGGACGGACAGGTCGATCTCCTCCTTGGTGAGCTTCCGGGTCTCCATCACCACCTGGCCGTTCTGAACCACCTGGAACTCGTCGTTCAGGGTCTGGGCCTTGCGGGCGGCGTCCGCCTTGGACTGGAGGGCGGCGATTTCGCTGGACATATCCTTCTTGCCATCCTCCAGATGGTAACCGTACAGCTTCTTGGCGGTGTACAGGGAGATGGTGAAGGCGTCGATCAGCTTGATATATGCCTTTTTCTCGTCGATCTTGCCCTTCTTGTCCCGGCACTCCTCCACCACCTTGGCCACCTCGGCGGGGTTCTTCAAAATCTCCGCCAGCCGGGCGGCGTTCTTGGCCTCGAAGTCGGTCTTGGGCATGGGCTCTTTGATGTTGGACAGGCCAAACGCGATGTTTTGATACACCGTCATGTTGGGCCACAGGGCGTAGTTCTGGAACAGGAAGCCCACTTTGCGCTTATTGGCGGGGACGTTGATGCCCAGGGCGCTGTCAAACACCACCTTGTCGCCGATGGTGATACGGCCGCTGGTGGGGGTCTCCAATCCGGCGATCATGCGCAGGGTGGTGGTCTTGCCGCAGCCGGAGGGGCCCAGCAGGGTGACAAAGGCGTTGTCCTCAATGACCAGGTCCAGGTCATCCACGGCGTAGAATTTGTTCCACCGCTTGGTGATATGCTCTAATCTGATTTCAGGCATGGTTTAACCTCCTATTCCCTTGTCCAGGCTGGCGCCGGTGACCTTGTTGACCAGGGTGTTGCAAACGAGAATGGTGACGATCAAAATCAGGTTGATGCCGCTGGAGAAGGCATACAGGCCCATCTCGTCAAAGTAGTCCAGGGTGGTGGACAGGATGAAGCCCTGGGTACACAGCAGCAGGAACAGCGACAGCTCCCGCAGGCAGGTCATGAAGGGCAGCAGATAGCCGCTGATGATGGACGACTTCTGGATGGGGATGATGATGCGGGTCATGCGCTTGATCCAGGGGATGTCCTGGATGATGGCCGCCTCCTCGATCTCGCCGGAGAGCTGGAGCATGGAGTTCAGGGAGCTGCGGCTGGCAAAGGGGATGTACTTCACCGTGCCCGCGATGATGAGCAGGGTGTAGGTGTTGAACAGGTTGATGTACTGGTTGGAGAACAGGATGAAGAAAGCCACGCCAACGGCGATGGACGGCATGAGGTAGGGCAGGAAGGCCATGCTGTTGACGTAATTGGCCCATTTACTTCGTCGGTTTTTGGCCACGGCGTAGCCGATGAGGGTGCCGATGGTGCCCGCCAGCAGGGCGCAGGTCACGCTGACCAGCATGGTGCCCCTAAAGGCCCGCCAGATGGTGTCGTTGTGGAGGATGCCCTCCTGGCCGTACATACCGTTTTCCGACACGTTCTCGTCGGTGACCCACCACTTGGTGGTCAGGTTGCTGGTATCCCCGGTGTACAGGAAGGAGTAGTCGCCGGGGTTGGGCAGGAAGGTCTCAAAGGCGAAGGATACGATGGGGAAGATACTGGTGAAGAAGGTGATGATGACCAGCACCAGGGCGATGACGTATTTGCCCACTTTGCCCAGGTTGATCTTGGAAATCTGGCCGGACTTGCCGGTGACGGTGGTATAACTCTTCCGGCTGGTGAGGCTGATCTGGTTGAGGAACATGATGGCCACGCCGAACACCATCATGATGATGGCCAGGATGCTGGCCTCGCCGGTGAACTTGGAGTTCATGGACACGTACTTAGTGGACAGGGTGGTCAGGTTCAGATAGTGGGGCACCGGGTAGGAACCCATGGAGCTGCCGAACACCAGTAGGATGGTGGACAAAATGGCGGGCTTCACCATGGGCAGGGTGATCTTGAACATGGTCTTCCACTTGGGCGTGTCCAGGATGGTGGCGGCCTCCTCCAGATTGGCGTCCATGTTGCGGAAGATGCCGCCGATCAGGATGTACGCGAAGGGGGCGTAGTGCAGTCCCAGCACCACCAGGCTGGGGAACAGCCCTTTGCACCACCACAGGGGCATTTTAATGCCGAACATGGCGGCCAGCAGGCCGTTGGAGCCGCCGGTGACGGCGTTGGAGTTGAACATATTCTGCCACACCACCGCCAGCGTCCACTGGGGCATGATGTAGGGGAAGATGAAGATGGAGCTGAGGTACTTCCTCCATGCCAGATTGGTGCGGGTGACCAAAAAGGCGAACACGCCGCCGAACAGGATGGCCACCGCGCAGGTGCCCACCGCCAGCCACACGGTGTTCAGCAGCGGCGTCCAAAGGTTGGTTTTGGCCAGTTTGCTGGTGAACAGGTCGATGTAGTTCACCGTGGTGTAGCCCGACGCCTGGCCGGTGAGATGGGCGTCGATGGTGCCGGGGTGGATCTTGAAGGTGTCCTCCACAATGGCGACGATGGGGGCCACGGTGCTGAAGGTGAGCACAATGCCCATCAGCAGGAGGATGACGTTGTGGGGCTTGGAGAAGTAGGTCTTGACCTTGTTGAGCAGGATGGTAGCGCGGCTTGCCTGGAGGGTGGTTGACTGATCCATGAGATCACTCCTTTATGACGGAGATGGCACGCGCCCCCGGCCCCGCCGATCGGGGCGGCCGGGGGCGCGTGTGATGCGCTAATCGTTCAAATTTTGTCTGTCAGCGAAGCGTCAGCCGGCGTACTTGGTCAGCATCTCGACCCAGCTGCCCACGGTGAAGGACACGTCGGCGCAGTACTCGGGATCCTCCAGCACCAGCTTGCCGGTGGTGGTCCACCAGTCGTAGCCGCGGTCGTTCTTGGCCTCGAACTCCACAGTGGTGCCGTCCTCAGCCATGCCGCCCTTGGAGTGGCCGTACTTCTCCTCGGTGCCCGCCGCCACGGTGGGGTTGGAGGAATAGCCGCCCATGTCCTTGCCCCAGGCGGAGAAGCCGTCCACGGTCTCGGTCATGTAGGCGATGAAGGCGCAGGCAGTCCAGGGCAGGGGACTGTTGTCGGTGACGAACAGGTAGTGGCAGTAGCCGTAGCCGCCGATGCCGGTGTAGCCGTCGTCATAGGCCGCCACGTTGATGTTGTTCACGGAGACGGAGCTGGACTCCTCCACGCTGCGGAGCTTGGAGTACACCAGCAGCCCGAACTGGTCGGTGGCGGACTTGTCAACCAGAGTGTTGCAGATGGGGCCGTCGTCGGTCTGGGCGTTGTAGGATTCCACCCACAGCTTGATCCACGCCAGGGCGTAAGCGCCGTTGGCGCCCAGGCCCAGATCCTCGGCCTCGGACTTCATGGCGTTGATGGTGGGCTGGAAGTAGGCCTGCTCGTCGGCGGACAGCGCGTCAAAGGCGTCCTTCAGCCAGCCGGCGTAGGTGTCCTCGGTGAGCATATACAGGAAGTTCTTGCCCACGATCTCGGAGTCGATGTCCATGTACAGGCCGTGCTCGCCCTCGGCCACGAAGTCCCAGCAGTTGTCGTAGCTCTTGGAGCCGGTGTTGTTGTACATGAAGACCTTGTTCAGGGTCTGGAGGGCCAGATAGCCGTTATAGCTGTCGGCGGAGACGTTGTTGGCCTCGGCCCACTCCTTGGGGATGAAGGTGTCCAGGATGCCGGTCTGCACCATCTTGGACTCGATCTGGTTGCCGTCCTGGATGAGGGTCATGGCGAAGGTGCCCTCGGGCTTCAGGGAGTCGGCGGTGAGCTGGTCGAAGATCTTGTTGTTCTTGGGCTGCTGCCAGTCAAACTCCATGCTGTAGCTGGAGTCGATGGACTGCAGATACTCGATGAACAGCGGCAGGGCGCTCTTGCCGCGGCTGGAGTTGCCCACGCCGAAGAAGGTCTTGCCGTTGGACTCCTCGATGGCCTTCTTGGCCAGCTCTTCAAGGGTCATGCCCTGGGCTTCCTTGATGATCTTCTGCACGGCGCTCAGGTTGGCGTCGTCAGGCTGGGCGGGAGCGGGATTGTTATCCGCCGGGGTGCTGGCCGCGGGGTTTTTGTCGTTTGCGGGCGGGTTGGAGTTGGCGGCGGGCTTGCCGCCGCAGGCAGCCAAGGCCAGCATCATAGCGGCCGCCAAAAGCAGAGAGATAAACTTCTTCATGTTCATTTTCGTTCCTCCTTCGTCATTCCTGACAAATTCGGTGGTGCTATCCCATAACTCCACCGTCAATTTCATTATAAGCCGGGTTGAGCAAAATGAACAGGGGACAAAACTGCGTTTTCTTGAAAATTTCTGCGGAAGTTGTGAAAAATTGATGAAACCATTTTGACATCTGTGATATAATATCAGCAAATTGCAGCATAGCGGCGCGCGGCGGTCAAGCCCTGCGGCTATAATAGGAAAGCGGCGCAAAGCCGGATTGCGCATTTTGGGGGTGTCACAGTGAAGCGAAGTGTTCTGTCTGTTATGTTGGCCCTGGCGCTGCTGCTGAGCCTGGCCGCCTGCGCCGCCAGGTCGGAGCCGCCCGCCCCGGACTACGCCCCGGACGAAGGCCACCGGTTGGTGGTATACACCTCCCACAAGGAGGAGGTGTGGCGGCCCATCGTCAAGGAATTTGAGGAGCGCACCGGCATCTGGGTGGACGTGGTGTACGGGGCCACCAGCGAGCTTTTGGAGCGCATCGCCCAAGAGGACAAGGCCCCCGTGGCGGACGTGATGTTTGGCGGCGGCATCGAGAGCCTGGAAACTTACCGGGACTGTTTTACCCCCTACACCTGCGCCGGGGCGGAGCATATTTTGGCGCGCTTCCGCTCCCCGGATGATTTGTGGACGCCCTTTTCCGCCCTGCCGGTGGTGCTGATCTACAACACCAAGCTTGTGTCGCCAGGGCAGGTGGTTGGCTGGGCCGACCTGCTGGATCCCGCCCTCCGGGGGCGGATTGCCTTCCCCGACCCGGCGGCGTCCGGGTCGTCCTTCACCGCCCTGGTCACCATGATTAATGCCCTGGGCGGGGATCGGGAGGCGGCCATCCGGGCTTTCGCGGAAAATCTGGGCGGCGTACAGTTGGATTCCTCCGGCGCGGTGCTCACCGCCGTGGCCGACGGCTCCGCCCTGGCCGGGGTCACCCTGGAGGAGACCGCGCTCAAGCGCATCGCGGACGGGATGGACATCGCCATGGTGTACCCAGAGGATGGGCTGAGTTGCGTTCCCGACGGCAGCGCCGTGGTGAAGGGGGCGCCCCATGAGGAGAACGCGAAGCTTTTCCTGGACTTCACCGTCAGCCGGGAGGTGCAGGAGCTGCTGGTGGGACAGTTCTGCCGCCGCCCCGTCCGGGACGACGTGGAATCCCTGGCCGACCTGCCCGCCCTGGATGAGCTGCCTGTGGCGGGCTACGACCTGAACCAGGCCGTCCGGGACCGGGACGCGATCCTCATGACCTGGGCGTTCTATATCGGGGAGGACGCGCCATGAAAAAATGGTTGACCGCCTCCTTTCGGACGCGGCTGTTCGGGGCGCTTCTGGCGGCGGCGCTGGTGCCGCTGCTCATCTGCTCCGCCATGCTGCTCCAAATCTTCCGCCTGCGCATGACCGACACCGCCGAGGAGCAGGCCCAAGATCACTTGGGCCACGCCCTGCGGACCTTGGACGAGGAATACGCTGGCTTTTCCGCCGCCGTGGACACCCTTCGGAGGGATCCGCTGGTGCTGGGCGCGCTGACGGCCGGCGGAGTGGAGGACACCCAAGTGAACGCCCAGCTTTTCGCCGCCGCCGGAACCGCCCGGAACCACGCCCGGTTCGATCTGTACGACAAAGAGGGCAATTGGCGCTACTCCACCCGGAACGCTCCGGTGGAGCGGCGGCTTCCCCTCAACTGGGGGGTGCTGTACCAGGGGTCGTCCCGGGACGCGCTGGCCTTCACCGCCGCCGGAGATCCCACCGACACCGGTTCCCCCCTGCTCCTGGGGGCGGCGGTTCTCACGGATCAGGACGGGGGCAGGGCGGGCTATGTGGTGATCAGCCTGTACCAGTCCGACCTGCGCCAGCTGCTGGAGGGCGTTTACGGCGCTCAGGGCACGCTGATCCTGCTCAGCGACTACTGGCGGCCGGTGTACTGCGCCCAGCCCTCCCTGGCCGTCTCCCTGTCAGCGGAGCTGCGCGGCCGCCTGCTGTCCGGCCAGGGGCTGGAGGGCTTTTCCGACAACTTCCTCTACAGCGTGGAGCGCCACGCCCCCATGGGGCTGTACCTTGTCCTCCAGCGGCCCCAGGTGTTCAACCGGGAGACCATGGGCCTGCTGTACACCGTCAGCGCTTCCAGCGCCCTGATCTGCGTCATCATCTCGGTGCTCATGAGCCTGTCCCTCAGCCGCCAGATGTTCCGGCCCATCGCCCAGCTCCAGGAGGCCATCCGGGAGGTGGAGCGGGATAACCTGAACGTGCAGGTGGCCCAGTACCGGGACGACGAGCTGGGGGAGCTGGCCCAGCGGTTCAACGACATGGTGGGCGCCCTCAAACGCAGCCGGGAGACGCTGGTGGAAAACCAGCGGGAGCTCAACCAGGCCCAGATCCGGATGCTCCAGGCCCAGCTCAACCCGCATTTTCTATGCAATACCCTGGACACCATGAAGTGGATCAGCAAGATCAACAAGGTGCCCCAGGTGGCGCTGATGTCCACCGACCTGGCGGACATCCTGCGCTTTTGCATCTCGCCGGAAGAATTCGTCCCCCTGGGGCGGGAGGCGGAGATTTTGGTGCGCTACATTGAAATCCAGCGCATTCGGCTGTCCGACTCCTTCACCTTTACCCTGTCCCTGCCCGTGGAGCTGGAGGACTGCCTGGTGCCTAAAATGATTCTCCAGCCCATTGTGGAGAACGCCATCCTCCACGGGGTGGATGGGGTGGAAAACGGCACGGTGGAGGTGGATGTGGCGGAGACGGGTGGCGGTATGCTGCGCCTCACCGTCACCGACAACGGGGCGGGTTTCCCCCCGGATATGCTGGGCGGCTTCCGGCAGATCGACCGGCGGCAGGGGCATTTAGGGCTTTACAACGTGGACACCATCCTGTTAAAGTATTATGGTGAGGGCTGCGGCCTGACCCTGGAAAGCAAAACAGACGGTACAGGGGCCGTGGTGACGGCCACCCTGCCCATCCGCCGGAAGGAGGGAGCGGAATGCTGAAGGTCTTAGTCGTCGAGGACGAGGAGTTGATCCGAAAAGGAATCGTGCTGGCGGTGGACTGGGCCGCCCTGGACTGCGTGGTCGTTGGGGAGGCGTCCAACGGCGAGGAGGCGCTGGACGCCGTGGAACGGTATGACCCCACCCTCATCATCACCGATCTGAAAATGCCCAAAATGGATGGGCTGGAGATGATCCGCCGCCTGCGGGAGCGGGGGTGTACCGCTTACGTCATCATCCTCACCGCCTACGACAGCTTTGAGTACGCCCAGTCCGCCCTGCGGCTTGGGGCGGTGGACTTCCTGCTCAAACCCTTCCACGACGGGGATCTGGAGCGGGCGGTGACCAATCTGCGCCGCCGGCTCGGGCCTTCCTCCGGGGCGGAGGGCGGATCCGCCCCGCCCATCCTGGGCCTGAAAAAGGGGAACAAGAGCAAATACGTGCTGGGGGCCATGGACTACATCGGCGCCCACTACAACGACCCGGGCATCTCCGTAGGGGTGATCGCCCAGCATCTGGGCCTCAGCGAGGGCCACCTCAGCCACCTGTTCAAAAAAGAGACGGACTACACCCTGCTCAACTATCTCACCCGGTACCGCGTCCACAAAGCCATGGAGCTGCTGCGGGACTGCCGGGCCAAGGTCTATGAGGTGGCGGAGCAGGTGGGCTACAAGGACATTACCTACTTTTCCGCCACCTTCAAGAAGCTGGTGGGGGTGTCCCCATCGGAATACCAGGATACCAGCAGATGAAAAAAGCCCGCGGTGACAAATCACCGCGGGCTTTTATCAATCTATGATCTCATCCAAGGTCTCGAAGAGTGTGCCAATGTCAATGGGCTTGGCGATATGGCCGTTCATGCCGGCGCGAAGGGCCGTCTGACGATCCTCCTCAAAGGCATTGGCAGTCATGGCCAGGATGGGGATGGAGGCCAGCTCCGGATCGTCCAGGGCGCGGATGGCCTGCGTGGCGGCGTAGCCGTCCATGACCGGCATCTGCACATCCATCAGGATTAGATCGTAATATCCAGGCTGGACATCCCGCAGCATATCCACGGCAATCTGTCCGTTGGAGGCGATCTCCACGGTGAAACCGGCCTCGGTGAGGATAGCGACGGCGATCTCCTGGTTGAGCTCGTTGTCTTCCGCCAGCAGGATGCGTCCTGTGCGGTGCCGCTTTAGAGGCTGGGCAGCGTCCGGCAGTTCCTCTTTATGCGCGATGGAGGACAGGCAGCTTCTCAGCTCAGACATGAACAGCGGCTTGCTGCAAAAAGCGGTGACGCCCGCGTCCCTGGCTTCGTCCTCGATGTCGGACAGGTCGTAGGCGCTGAGTACGATGATCGGCGCGTCCCCACCTGTTTCCTGACGGATGCGCCGGGCCACCTCGACGCCGTTCATGTCGGGCATGAGCCAATCGATGATGTACACGCCGTAGCTGTCCCCCCGGGCCAGCGCCTGCCGGGTGCGCAGGACGGCCTCCTTGCCCGACAATGTCCACTCCGACCGCATCCCGAACTGCTGGAGCATATAGGTCACGCTGTCGCAGGTGTTGAAGTCGTCGTCCACTACCAGAGCCCGGCAGTTGTCCAGCTCCGGGATAGTCTGAATCTCCCTGAGGCCCTTGTGGAGTCGGAAGGTGAGGCAGACCACAAACTCCGATCCCACGCCCTGCTCGCTGTACACTGTAATAGAGCCGTTCATCATGTCCACGATGTTCTTGGTGATGGCCATGCCCAGCCCGGTGCCCTGGATGCCGCTGATGGTGGAATTGCGCTCCCGCTCAAAGGGCTCGAAGATATGCTCCACAAACTCCGCGCCCATGCCGATGCCGGTGTCCTTGATACGGAATTCGTAACAGGCGCAGTCCTCCGAAGCGCCGGGCTTTTCTGTGATGCGCATACTGACGGCGCCGCCGGCGGGGGTATACTTGATGGCGTTGCTCAACAGGTTGAGAAGCACTTGGTTCAGCCGCAGTTTGTCGCAGTATACGTCCTCATCCAGCACATCCACCGTGTCGATGCAGAAGTCCAACTGCTTGGAGCGAATATCGGCCTGCACGATGCTGCGCAGACTGTGGAGGATGTCCGGCAGGCTGCACAGCGCCTCGTCCAGCTGCATCTTGCCGCTTTCGATGCGGCTCATATCCAGCACGTCGTTGATGAGGCTCACCAGGTGGTTGCCGGAGGTGAGGAGCTTTTTCAGATAACCCTCCACCAGATCCCGCTGATCCAGATGGGTGAGGGCCAGGGTGGTGAAGCCCACGATGGCGTTCATGGGCGTGCGGATGTCATGGGACATATTGGACAGGAACGCGCTCTTGGCTTTGTTGGCCTGGTTGGCCTGGGCCAGGGCGTTCTCCAGAAGGGCGGTCTTTTCCATCTCGCGGCGGGTCTCATCGTCCACATTTCGGAAGCCAAGTACCACGCCCCGCTTGGTGCCCCAAGAGCCGGCCCGCACGGCCTTCATCTGGAAAAACCGTATCTCATCGCCGCATAGCGTACGGTAGTTGACCGTGTAAGTAAGCCTGCGCTCCAGATTATCGGACAGCTCTTCAGGAGAGAGGGCAAACCGCACAAGCTCCTGGTCCTCCTTGTAGACGCACTGGTTTATGTATTTCTCCAAACTGTCTATAATAGGCAGGCTGCCGGTAAAGATTTCGTCCAAAACAGCATGGGGACAGTAGTGCGTGCGCAGAGGCCCGCCCTCGTGGGTGTCCAGGTCGTAATAGCACACCAGGTTGTAGTCCACACTCAGCGCCTGTACCAGTTCGTTCTGCCGCCGCTCCAGCTCCGTGCGCTCCTGCTGCTCCCGCAGCTTTTGGGCGGTGCAGTCCAGAAGGAAGCGCTGATAGACCAGCTCGCCGTTCTCTTCCATCAGCTTGATATTGCCCATCACATGGATGAGCTTTCCGTCCTTGTGCTTGACCCGGTACTCCAGGCTGGCGCTGTCGCCCGGCTTCTTCAGGGACTGGATGCACTCCCTGAGCCTGGGCTGATCCTCCAAGGCCACTGTGGGGGCGACCCAGCTGAAGCCGGACTCCAGATCCTCCATGGAGTCGTATCCAAGCAGCTCCAGGGCGGCCCGGTTGACGTCCAGGACACGGGAGCCGTCCAGGGAGTGGGTCAGGACGCCGCAGTCCATGGTGGTGAACAGCCGCTCCAGGGTTTGATTTTTTTGCAGGAGCTCCTTTTCATAGGCCCGTTCCCGGGTCACATCAATGGCCACGCCCACGGTGCCCATCACGCTGCCGTCCAGATCGTACAGGGGGGATTTGAAGGTGGACAGTGTCCGGGCGCCATCGCCGGTCTGGATGGTCTCGTCCGACACCTGGGTTTGTTCCGTCTCCATGACGACCCGCTCTGATTCAATGCAGGCCGGATCGTCCTGCTCCACGTCCCAGATGTAAGCGTGGCCCTGGCCCTCCACCTGCTGTCTGGTCTTGTTGACCGCAGCGCAAAAGCTGTCATTTACCTTCTCGTGAATGCCCTCTTTGGTTTTGTACCAAACCAGATTGGGCATCCCGTTGATGGCGGCGTCCAAAAAATGACGGGCCTGCCACAGTTCTTTGTCCTGCCGCCAGCCCTGCTGCCACCGGAGAAAGTGGAATCGCAGCAGCTCCTTTGTCAGCGGAGCAATCCAGACATCGGTAATTTCGGGCAGACTTCCGGTCAAGAGAGGGATCTGCTCCTGCTCAGCCAGCAGAATAAGCTGGGCCTGCTCACCCTTGGCCTGGAGCAGCGTATGTACTGCCTCCGCCCCGTCCAGCGTCCGCAGGTCGGCCAGGATCACATCCGCCTGACCCGCCAGAGCGCAATCCGGCTGGCGGCTCTCGGTGAACGTGTGGGTAAAATGTTCAAAGGCCGGGATCTCCTTCAGCGCGTCTGACATCTCACGCGCAAAGCCGACCAGATAAAAGTGGGTAAGACAATGATACATCATACACACATCCTTTGCAAGGCGGTCGGCAGACCGCCGGATCGGTCGTTCGCCCAAAGGGCGAATGACGATCCTGAACAGACTGGAACTACCAATACTATAACACACCTGTTGAACCAATGCAAGATTCAGAGAGATCTGACAAAAAGAATCGTTCTCCTTTTCGGCACGGTGCGCTTCATTTTGCGCGGGGCGTTTTGCCCATTTTTACGTTTCCAGCATAGAATGGGCAAAAAGGGGGGCATCGGGATGGAGGAACGGGGAATTTTAAACGAACAGCTCAGGACGGTCAACCAGTCCCTGTGCTATTTGATGCTGATTATCCTGTCGGTGATTCTCTCTTTCCGGTCAGTGCTCATTCAGCGGGAGCAGCTGGAGGAGACGCTGGCAGGGCAGCCGGCAGGCTGCTGGAACGTCTACCCAATCAGGCTCAGCGCGTCGGTGCTGGTGGTGAGCGCACTGGGATTCTTCTTCTGCCTGGCCCTCCGAACCTGCCGGGATGCTTCCCGGGGTGATGATCCCGCCGCGCAAAAATCCGCGGGAATGAACCTCTGGGCCAGCCTTTTTGTCTTGGCTGCCGCCCTGATCCGCCTCTACGACCTCAATTTTACAGAGGAGATCCGATGCTGCCGGGCAGCGGCGGGGGCACCATAGAGGCCTTGGTGACGGGAAAAATCCTTCACCAATTTTTGCTAGACGCTTTGCCGCATGGCCGGTAAAATGCCAAAAGAAATGGTTCGGCGCTTTGACAAAATGTTGGCGGTATGCTATCCTGTGTTTTATTAGGCACCATAGGAACCTGGGTCATTTCTTTTGGGAATCGAAGGTGGATCGTTTATGCGGCTGCTGTTTCGGGCCATGGGGCGCTATAAAAGAACCGTGGCCATATCTATCATCGTTAAACTCTTTGCTACCATCAGCGAGCTGATGCTTCCCTACATTTTGGAGCATATCATTGATAAAGTGGTGCCGCTGGGTCGGTTGGGCCCGGTGGTATTCTGGGGATTGCTGATGTTTGCCGCCGCCATCCTTACCCGGCAGCTCAACGTCGCCGCCAATCGCCGGGCCGTCCAAAACGCCCACCGGGTGAGCTATGACATCCGTCAGGAGCTGTTCCGCAAAACCGCCAACCTGTCCGGCAGCCAGTTTGACGCCTTCGGCCTGCCCTCCCTCATCAGCCGGATGACCAGCGACAGCTACAACGTCCAGTCCGCCGCGCAGCAGCTCCAGACCCTGTGCGTCCGGGCCCCCATGCTGCTCATCGGCGGGGTGTGCGTCTCGCTGGTGATGGACGCGTCGCTGGCCATGACGCTGGTGGCTATGCTGCCGGTGTTGATCGCGGTGGTGCTGGCGGTGTCCGCCAAGGGCCTGCCCATGTACCGTAAGGTGCAGCAAAAGCTGGACGTGGTGGTGCGGGTCATGCGGGAGAACATCACCGGCATCCGGGTGGTGAAGGCCCTGTCCAAAACGGAGTATGAGAAGCGCCGCTTTGCCCAGGCCAACCGCGATATGACGGACAGCGATATCGCCGCCGGCACCGTGATGGCCATCCCATCTCCCTTTATGCAGCTGTGCCTCAACGGGGGTCTCACCCTGGTGGTGCTGTTTGGGGCGCGGCGGGTGAACGCCGGGGTGATGGAACCGGGCGTGATTTTGGCCTTCCTGACCTACTTCAATATGATTACCATGGGCGTTATGGGAGTGTCCCGCATTTTTATGACGCTGAGCCGCGCAGGGGCCAGCGCCGACCGGATCGACCAGGTCCTTCAAACAGAGGCGGATCAACGCACCTTGTCTGCCGATGATGCCCTCACCCCCGCCGGGGATGAGTTCATCCGCTTCGAACACGTCAGCTTTAGCTATGGAGAGGGTTCCTCCGATGCCGCCGGATTTGCCGGGGAGGAGCGGGAAAAAGCGCTTACCGACATCAGCTTCGCGCTGAAGCGGGGAGAGAGCCTGGGCATCATCGGCCCCACCGGCTGCGGCAAGAGCACCATCATCTCCCTGCTCATGCGCTTCTACGATGTGGGCGACGGCGGTGTGTTCGTAGACGGCAAAGATGTGCGCGCCTATGACAAGGACGAGCTTCGGCGGCGGTTCGGCGTGTGCTTCCAGAATGACATGGTGTTCCAGGACACCCTGCGGGAGAACGTCTGCTTTGGCCGGGAAGTGGATGACGCTGCGTTCCGCGCCGCTATCGAGGATGCCATGGCGGCGGAGTACATCGACGCGCTGGAGGACGGCCCCGACCATCAGGCGGCAATCAAAGGGGCCAATCTGTCCGGCGGGCAGAAGCAGCGGCTGCTGGTGGCCCGGGCTCTGGCCGCCTGCCCGGAAATTTTGGTGTTGGACGACAGCTCCTCCGCCCTGGATTATCAGACCGACGCCGCTATGCGCCGGGCCATCGGCCAAAATCATGCCGATTCCACCCTCATCATGATTGCCCAGCGGGTCAGCTCCATCATGGGCATGACCCACATCCTGGTGATGGACAACGGTAAATGCGTGGGCTATGGCACCCACGAGGAGCTTTTAGAGACTTGCCCCGCCTATCGGGAGACCTACCAGGTCCAGATGGGCGAAATGGCATAGGTCGCCGCAAGGCGACCATAGGCAGCCGAAGGCTGCCACGAGCGGTCGTTGGCGGCAAAGCCGCCAATGACGCGAGATGGGCCGAAGGCTGCCACGAGCGGTCGTTGCCGCCGCAGGCGGCAATGACGCGAGATATACCGCAGGGTCAATGACGCGAGATGGGCCGCAAATAACACAATTGCATTTGGTAAACCACGACATAGAGGAGAGATTTCATATGCCAGGACCGGGGGACCGGGGCGGCGTGAAGGCCAAGCCCCGGGACGCCAAGGGAGCGCTGCGGCGCATCCTGCGTTACTTAATGGAATACCGCTGGTGGGTGCTGCTGTTCCTCTGCTGCACTCTCCTGAGCAACACCGGCAACCTGCTGGGCCCCCGGTTCGCCGGAAAGGCCATCGGCGTGGTGGAGGAGGGCTACAAGCTGGGCCCCGGCCATGTGGACATGGGGCTGGTGGGCCGCTATGCCCTGCTCATGCTGGGATGCTACGCGGGGGGTAGCGTGATGAGCTTTCTGGTGAGCATCGGCATGATGCGGGTGGGCCGCCGGGTGGCCCGCAATATGCGCCGGGACGTATTTAACAAGCTGATGACCCTGCCGGTGGGGTATTTTGACCGCCACCAGGCCGGCGACATTATCAGCCGGGTGAGTTATGACGTGGACGTGGTATGCACCAGCCTGTCCACCGACGTGATCCAGATCGTCACCAGCACGGTGACGGTGGCGGGCAGCTTTGCCATGATGTGCGCCATCTCCATCCCTCTTGTGCTGTGCATGGCGGCCACCATCCCGGTGTCCATCCTGTTCACCCGGTACATGGGCCGCAAGACGCGTCCCCTCTACGCGCGCCGCAGCGCCGCCTATGGGGCAATGAACGGCTTCGCGGAGGAGATGTTTACCGGCCAGCGCACCATTCTGGCCTACGCCCAGGAGGATCGGGTGTGCGAGGATTTCAGCCGCATCAACCGCGCCGCCGCCGAAGCATACCGGGACGCGGACGGCATGGGCATGACCATGGGCCCCACTGTGGGCATGATTTCCAACTTCGGCCTGGCCGCCATCGGCACCGGCGGCGCCGTTCTCTATATGCTGCGCGTGGTGGGGCTGGAGCAGATCTCCTCCTTTGTACTCTATTCCCGGAAATTTTCCGGGCCCATCAACGAGATCTCCAACATCATCAACGAGATATTCTCCGCCCTTGCCGCGTCCGAGCGGGTGTTCCGCCTGCTGGACGAGCCGGAAGAGGTCAAGGACATCTATGGCGCGGCGGAGTTGGAAAGCTGTCGGGGCCATGTGAAGGCCGAGGACGTGAGCTTTGGCTACGACCCGGGTAAAACCATCCTGCACCATCTGGACTTCGAGGCCAAGCCGGGCCAGACGGTGGCCATCGTAGGCCCCACCGGGGCGGGCAAGACCACCATCATCAACCTGCTCATGCGGTTTTATGACCCGGAGAAGGGCTGCGTTTATGTGGACGGAACGGAGAACAGGGCCTACACCATGGACTCCCTGCGCCGGAGCTATGCCATGGTGCTTCAGGATACCTGGGTGTTCCGGGGGACCATCTTCGATAACATCGCCTACGGCAAGGAGAACGCCACGATGGAGGAGGTGGTAGCCGCCGCTAAAGCCGCCCGTATCCATAATTACATCATGCGCCTGCCCCAGGGCTACCACACGGTGATCAGCGAGGACGGAGGCAACATCTCCAAGGGTCAGAAGCAGCTTTTGACCATCGCCCGGGCCATGCTGTACAACACCAATATGCTGATTCTGGACGAGGCCACCTCCAACGTTGACACCAACACCGAGCGGCAGGTGCAGAAGGCCATACGTTCCTTAATGGCGGGCAAGACCTGCTTCGTCATCGCCCACCGGCTCTCCACCATCCAGAACGCCGACCACATCCTGGTGGTGAACCACGGCGACGTGGTAGAGCAGGGGACGCACGAGGAACTGATGCTTCAAAAAGGGTTCTACTATAAGCTGTACGCCAGCCAGTTCGGATGAGGCAACAGCGGAATCATTTTGCGGCTTTTGCAGCGGCATCGGTCTGCTGCGCCCCTTTCCTTTTTCTTCGCCGAAGTGCCCGACAAGCTGGAAGTTATAGCTGTTTCAGTAAGTTCTCCATGTTTTCTCGATGTGGAATAATAATTTCTATATCCACTTCGGGATGAGCGCTCACATATGCCATGAGCATATCCATTAAATTGTCTTTGGACTGCATATAATCATCAATAATTACGTCATCACTAACTCCAAGCTTTTTCAAAATAATCGCCGATACGACGCCGGTACGGTCTTTACCTGCTGTACAGAAATACATCACATTGGATTCTGCATTCATAATTACATCAATAATCTTCTCCATTTTCTCGTCCACCATTTGTCGATATACGACATATAGATGTTCCCGTGATTTTGGAGTATCGCCGCCGCCTGTAACTGGAAGGTGAACGTACCTGAATCCGGCCTGCCCTTTCAGATAACACGGTTTTCTCGCAACCTCTTCATCCGATCGCAAATCTACGAGTGTGGTTATATTATGATCTACTAACCACTGTATTTCCTCAGCAGTCAGGTTTTCCGGAACATCACTCCGAATATACCGCATTGTACCTGTCGGCAGCACTCGTGTGTTTCTTGTCGATTGTAATAAAGAACTCATACGAATAATCTCCTCCTCACAATTCCCAACGGCGTGACGGAAATCGGCAGTAATGTGTTTTCCGGCCGCGAGCTGACCAGCGTCACCATCCCAGACAGCGTAACCAAAATCGGTGCATACGCATTCGCGTACTGCGGTGATCTGCTCAGCGTCACCATCCCGGACAGTGTGACCGAAATTGGTGAGAGTGCGTTTGATTCATGCGCAAGCCTGAGCGAGATCACAATCCCGGGCAGCGTGACCACAATCGGCAAGGCAGCGTTCTCCCAGTGCATCAGACTGGCTAATGTTGTCATCCTGGATGGCGCCGCTGAGATCGGCGAGGGTATGTTTTACAACTGTGAAAATCTGTCCAGCGTTACCCTCTCGAAGAACCTGAGCGTAATTGATGAATATACATTTCTGAACTGCGGCAAGTTGGACAGCATCGTCATCCCGGCCAGCGTGACGTTCATCGACTCGGAGGCCTTTGGCGGCAACCAAAATTTGACGATTTATGGCGAGACCGACAGCTTTGCCGAGCTTTACGCAAAGAATAGGTTCACCTTTTCCACAGACCTCCCCGGAGGGGTCGCGGAGCCCGCCGCCCCTTCCGATCCGCCTGCAGAGGAAACGGATGCTCTACCCTCCCCCAGTTTAGAGGAAGATGCTGCTGATAGCATCGTTCCGTCCGCCCCGCAGGAAGTGGATACGGACAACCACAGCTCTTCGGTCAAATCGGAGGACGGTTCAGGCAAGTCCGGTTTCCCCATTGTGCCGGTGGTGCTGATCGTTGTGGTAGCTGCCGCGGCGGTGGTGCTGGTGTTGAAGAAGAAGAACCCCACGAACTCCTGATTCAAATTCAAAAGTTAGGTGTACCCACCAGAGATTGCCTTGATGGTACATCTCTTTAGGGAGCTGTTTGAAATACAAGCTGCTCCAGCCTGACGGAGGTGACATTGGGCGCCGATGTAACCGAGTTGGAGGCGAGTATATTTCGAGAGTGTCCTGCCCTGACCAAAATCAAGGCCCCAGCAGCCTGCGGGAGATGATCGTCCGCTCTGGGATAGACATGTCCCTGATCGAGTGGTACTAAGTCCGTAAAACCGAACGCGCCCATCGGGATCCCCTGATGGGCGCGCTCCTTCAAGGAGGTTATTTTTATGAAGAAAAGAGGAGCCCAGCTGCTAACCCTGCTCCTGGTGCTGTCCCTGGCCGCCTGCGGAGGCGAAAAGGACACGGTGGATGCCGCTGCCGGGGAGGGATTTGATACGCAGGGAACCCCCGCCGTTGTGACCGAGGGGATAGGCGGTTCCGACAGTCTGTCTCCTTCGCAGGACATGGGCAGCGGCATAGCCCTCATCCCTTGGGCGGAGGCCGGCCTCGAGGACCATGTGATGGAGTGGAATGACGAGGCGTTGGAAACGTCCATGCGTTATTTTACCGGCATCAGCGAGGGCGACATTATGCTCAGCGATGTGTGGGAGCTGTCAGATCTTCGGTTTGATTTTGTCCCGGATTCTTATCTTCTGCAGATCACCAATCTGGAAGCGCTGGGAGAACTGACCAACTTAACCGGTATTGCGTTAGATTATGGATCGCTCGCGGACCTCACGCCGCTGTCAAATCTGACAAACCTGCGCTATCTGCTCCTCCCCAGGAGCAATATCACCGATATTACTCCCCTGGCTGGACTCACAAATTTGACTGTTTTGGATTTGTCCGGCAACCAGATAGGTGATGTCAGTCCGCTGGCGGGGCTGACAAAGCTGACGAACCTTTTTCTGACGGAATGTACCATCAGCGATGCCAGCCCATTGAGCGGGTTAACCAACCTGACGATCCTGTACATGAGCGATAACAGCATCACCGATGCCAGCCCGTTGGCGGGACTTACAGAATTGAAGACTCTGGATCTCGGAAATAATCAAATCAGCGATGTCAGCCCGCTGTCCGAGTTGAAAAAGCTGGAGACGCTGTTTTTGGATAGAAACTCCATCAGCGGGATCAGCCCGCTGTCCGGTTTGACCAACCTGACCAGCCTGAGCTTGGACAGCAATCAGATCAGTGATGTCACTCCATTGAGCGGGTTAACAAATCTGGAACATCTGGTTATGCATGGAAACCCCATCAGCGACATCACCCCGGTATCGTTTGTGCCGTCTCTCCTTTATGACAAGCCCACGGAATTTCAGCCCGCCGAGTCCCAGCTGGTGGAGGAGCAGCCAGAGCAGCCGCTTGAGGCGCTGCCGGCCAGCCTTGTTGGCGAATATACGCCTGCCGATACTGCAACCTTTTTCCCGATGACCGTTGATGAAAACGGGGTCTGCAGCGGCTGGGGTCGAAGGGGGGGCGTGGGCCCGGCAAATCACTTCGGCTCAGCTCCGCTGTCCATTGTTCAGAAAGGGGACGGCTCCGTCGTGGTCAGTTTTGAATATACGACCTATACGTTTTTCCCCGCGGGCCTTATTCCGGCAAAGTATGAAGGATATATGGTTCCAAATGCCATCAATCTCATGGAGGTGAGTGTAACGACTTATGGAACCAGAACCGATTGGTATCATAAGTAATCTAAAGCCGTTCCGGCACCGCAAAGCTCCTAGACGGTTCCAATGTACATGAAGAAATTCTTAGCGGAGGGGCCTGTAATGAACCGGGGTTCATCCCTGCTTTTTGCGCTCGATCCGCTGAGAAAAATTGGGAATGGAGGGATTTGAAGTGGATCGGGAGCAGGTAGTGGCATTGGTTCAAATAGTGGGGATTTTCACACTGGTTATTTTATTAATCGCCCATGGATTGGTAGGAACATTCTGTGGCTATAAGGGGCAAGCCATCTTTCGGATCCTGCCGGGCTTTTTTTCAGGGCTGCTGATCAGCGCCGCGACGGGATTTTTGATTCTCATGGATGGAACAAAGGGCCCCGTAATCAGGTTTTTTATAAAGAGAGCAAACGGCAATGTGATTTCATTTTTGTTACAGGCCCTAACGGATGGTGACGTAATATGGGGGGTGCTGGGCGTAAATTCAAACCACAAGAGCGCGTTAGAAATTTTGATAGATCAAGCACCGGCCAAGGCGATAGCTGTCTTCCTGTTTTGCGTCGTATGCGCCATCGTATGCGCCGCGTTGGAAAAGCCAGGTGTTTTCCTGGAGCTCTTCGCGTATGGTTACACGCTGGTCGCGCTGTTTGTCGCGTTCAAAGGCTCCTCCGCTGCGGGCGCCATATTAGGAATCGGTGTTGGCGTGATTCTGGGTGTACTGGGCTATAAAATATCCCGTATGTGGATCATTATCACGACCAGCTTTGTTGGCGGCGTTGTTCTCACCAGCCCCCTTTGGAGGATATGCAGCGGAATATTTGCATCTATCGGAGTTAGCGACAGTTATCTCCCATTAATTTGGATCAGTATGGCTTTGCCCCTGATGATAATCGGTATTTGTAAACAGCGAAAAGAAACGGCCATTCCCGCCGGAAAGAGGGCGGCGCAGCCCACGGCAGTGCCGGCAGGTCCCGCCGCGCCTTTGAAACAGGCCGCGCCCTCTCCGGCGCAGCCCCAGACCGCTCCCGCGGCAAAGGGAACATCCCCCACCGGTGAGCAGAAATTCTGCGTCAAGTGCGGCAGCCCCCTGGATCCCAGCGCCAAGTTCTGCGGCAAGTGCGGGCATCCCGCCCGGGGCGGGGAGGACGCCGAAAAGCCGGTGTGACGCCCAATCCCGATAATTTCGGGCAATGCCAAAGTCGATGAGCGCCGGATTCCCGTCTGTCCCTTGTGTCACTCCCCGGGCCCGGGGTAGATAACCTTCCTGAGGTTCCAGTTTACCGCCGCCTTCCGGGCGGCATCCTGGCGCTCGGCCTCATTTTTGTAAGAGAGTTCCGCCGTGTGGGCGCCGCAGTACCCGCACTGGACATACACACACCAACCGCCCTCCTCCTCGATGCTCCCTACGTTGCCGCAGCAGGGGCAGTCCTGCAAGTCGATCTCGTCAAAGTGATCCATACTCTGTCCTCCTAGTCATTTGTTTGTCCGTTTGATTATAGTGTACCACTGAAGATGAAAAAGTACAACGGCGTTTTGCGCAGGCCGGGATAGTAAGTTCTACAGGACCCACGGCGTTTACGATTTTCCCCAGAAGCAGCGGGGCAAAATGCTCATGATGTGCTTCCTCGGCGCAATGATCCGTAATCCCAAGATCAACGCGAAGATGGGGAATAAAATGAACGAAGGTATGGCCGCATCGAAATGTTTTGATGCCAAAAAGTCTATTGACTTTTTGCGAATAATGGTCTACAATAGGGAACATAAGTTGCACAACGACCGTTTCTTAAATGGAGGGAACTATGCCACCAAAATTCAAATTTACAAGGGAACAAATCATACAGGCGGCTTTGGACATAACGCGTCAAGAGGGCTTTAGCGCTGTTACGGCAAGGGCAGTTGGCGCAAAACTCCATTCTTCCTCAAAAGTGATATTCAGCCTTTTTCAAAATATGGAGGAATTGCAAACAGAAATCAAAAGAGCGGCAAAAGCAATATATGCGGAATATATAAGAAAAGGCTTGGAAGAAGAATTGCCCTTTAAGGGGGTAGGTACACAATACATTTTGTTTGCGATCAAAGAGCCGAAATTGTTTCAACTGCTCTTTATGTTCCAGCAGGAACAGAAGCCCTCGGTTGCCAATGTATTACCCATGATTGACAACAGCTATGAGGATATTCTGCTGTCTGTTCAAAACGGATATCATTTGTCAAGGAGTATGGCAGAACAGGTGTACCGCCACTTGTGGGTTTATACACATGGTATAGCGGCGCTTTGCGCAACGAATATGTGTGTGTTTACTGCTGATGAAATCAGCAAGATGATTACACAGGTATTTAGAGGCACATTAAAAGAAATAAAAGGGGCTATTGTGCAATGATTAAAGTATCAAGCATAAAAAAATCCTACGGCAGCGGCACTGGAAAAAATGAAGTATTAAGAGGGATTGATTTGCAAATTGCGGACGGAGATTTTACCGTTATTTTAGGTGCTTCCGGATCGGGCAAATCTACGTTTTTGAATTGCTTATCGGGCCTTGAACGTCCCGATGGCGGCAGTATCAAATATGATACGGTTGACATTACGGAGCTTTCCGACGCAGATCTTACAAAGTTCCGAAAAGACAACATCGCGTTTATCTTTCAGCAGTACTATCTGCTCCCCAATATGACTGTTGAAAAAAATGTAAGAATGGGCGCCGACCTTGCCGATAACAAGGGATACAGGGAGATCATAAAAGCCGTTGGACTTGAAGATAAAATAAAAAAGTATCCGAGCGAACTTTCGGGCGGCGAACAGCAAAGGGTATCCGTAGCCCGCGCTCTTGCAAAAAAACCGAGAGTCCTGTTTTTAGACGAGCCTACGGGTGCGCTTGATGAACAAACGGGCAGACAGGTTCTTGACTATATTTGTAAGCTGCACAAGGAGTACGGCTTTACGATTGTTATGGTTACGCATAACGTAAATATCGCGGAAATGGCAAATATGGTTGTCAAAATGAATAGCGGCAGAATAGCCGAGGTCTATACCAACGC
>CAMWRX010000025.1 GCA_947176765.1 uncultured bacterium | reverse complement strand
CGGGATGGCCGCGATGGCGATGATGACCCCGATGGGGGGCGCGTCCGCCGCGTCCACGGTGAAGCCCCACACGATGAGGCCGATGAGGGCCCCCAGCATCACCAGCATGACCACCGCCGCCCCGACGGGGCTGACGTACCGGGTCAATTTGTCCTGTTTTCCCACGTTCATGAACTTTGTCCCCTCCTGTTCCTGCCGCTCCATGCTGGCCAGCACGCCGTCCACGTCCAGGCCGTCCAGTTGGCTGCGGCTGTCCCGGATCTGGGCGCACACGCCCTGGGCCGCCGCCAGGTTGGCCTGCCTGCGCTCCAACTGGATGATGTGCCGCCCCATGGCGTCCTCCAGGGTGAGGGCCCCGGATTTGAGGCGCAGGATCTCTTCGATGGGCACGTCCAGCATCCGCAGCAGCTTGATTTTTTTCAGCCACGCCACGTCGGCGTCGCTGTAGTCCCGGTAGCCGTTGTCGTTATTGCGCCCGGGGGTGAGCAGCCCTTCCTTTTCATAGAAGCGGATGTTACCCTTGGTGATGCCCACCAGCTGCTCCACCTGATTGATCTTCATCGTTTTCCCTCCCTCGTTGAGGCCATGGTACACCTTCCACTTGGTAAAAGGTCAAGAGGAATTTTGAACATTTCCGAAAAAACGGAGCGGCGTGGCCGCTCCATTTTCCGGTCACAAAGGTTATACCCCGTTTAGGGCTTGCTTGAGGTCGGCAATGAGGTCGTTCAGATCCTCGATGCCCACGGACAGGCGCACCAGGTCGGGGGATACCCCGGCGGCTTCCAGCTCCGCGTCGTTCATCTGCCGGTGGGTGGCGGAGGCGGGGTGGAGCACGCAGGTCTTGGCGTCCGCCACGTGGGTGGCGATGGAGGCCAGCTTCAGCCCTGCCATAAACCGTTCGGCGGCGGCCCGGCCGCCCTTGACGCCGAAGGAGACCACCCCGCAGCAGCCGTGGGACAGGTATTTCTGCGCCAGCTCATGATATTTGTCCCCCGGCAGGCCGGCATACCGCACCCAGGCCACCTTTTCGTGCTTTTGCAGCCACTGGGCCACCCCCTGGGCGTTGGCGCAGTGCCGCGCCATGCGCAGGGGAAGGGTTTCCATGCCCATGCCCAAGAGCCACGCGTTCATGGGGGCGGGGGTGGAGCCGAAGTCCCGCATGAGCTGTACCACCGCCTTGGTGACGTAAGCGCCCCCCTGGCCGAACCGCTCGGTGTAGGTCACGCCGTGGTAGCTGTCGTCGGGAGTGGTCAGGCCGGGGTACTTATCCGCGTGGGCGTTCCAATTAAAATTGCCCGAGTCCACAATGGCCCCGCCCACCGTGGCGGCGTGGCCGTCTAAATACTTGGTGGTGGAGTGGGTGACGATGTCCGCGCCCCACGCAAAGGGCCGGCACAGGGCCGGGGTGGCGAAGGTGTTGTCCACGATGAGGGGCACGCCGTGGGCGTGGGCGGCCCGGGCGAACTTCTCAATGTCCAGCACCGTCAGGGCCGGGTTGGCGATGGTCTCGCCGAACAGGGCTTTCGTGTTGGGCCGGAAGGCGGCGTTCAACTCGTCCTCGGTGCAGTCCGGGTCAATGAAGGTGAACTCGATGCCCATCCGCTTCATGGTGACGGCAAACAGGTTGTAGGTGCCGCCGTAAATGGTGGAGGAGGACACGATGTGATCCCCCGCCGAGGCAATGTTGAACACGGCGAAGAAGTTAGCCGCCTGCCCCGAGGACAACAGCATGGCCGCCGTGCCCCCCTCCAGGGCGCACAGCCGGGCCGCCACCATGTCGCTGGTGGGGTTTTGCAGGCGGGTGTAGAAGTAGCCGGACGCCTCCAGGTCGAACAGCTTGCCCATGTCCTCGCTGGTCTCGTAACGGAAGGTAGTGGACTGGATGATGGGGATGTTCCGGGGTTCCCCGTTGCCGGGGCGGTAGCCCGCGTGGAGGCAGTTGGTGTCGAAATTCATGTTGATTTCTCCTTTTATCATAGTTTCGGCCCAGGGCCGTGGGTTGATTACTCCGAGGGGCCTGCCTGCCGGGCCGTGTCCGGCCTGCCGGATTCCTCTGCAGGCTCCCCCTCGATCAAAATCTGTACCTGATCCACAGTGTCCAGGCTGCGCAGTGTCTCCACAATGGATTCCATCGCCAGCGCCCGTTCCTCCTCCGGGATGTCCAGCAGATGGGCGGACAGGTCGGCGATGCAGATGCCTTCGTCCACCCAGGCGGAGCGCACTGTCAGCTGGTTGGGCAGCAGGGGAACCAATCCCTTGTCCTCCGGGCCGGCGATGAGAGCGGTGAGCACCGCCTTGGCGGGCACCTTGTCCTCTGTCAGCCGGAATGTCCGCAGCTCATAGCCCAGGGAGTCCCCGCCCTCCCGGCGGAAATAGAGGGCGGCGGTGACCTCTACCGGCACCTCCTCCGCACCGGAAAACAGCACGTCCTCGGGGTAAAGCGCCTGCCGATCCCGGTAGGACTGTCCCCCGCCGTTGGCGGTGATGCGCACCCCGTCCACCCCCGGAAGCTGGGTCAGCGTGAGGGTAATGCAGTAGTCCGCCAGCGTCAGGTCAATGCCCACCAGCTCCGCGTAAGCGGCGGACAGCTCCACATCGACCACCCGGTTGCCCAGCGACCAGCTGAGCACCCGCGTCCCGGCGGGGATGGCGGGAACCAGCCCGGAGGACTCCGGCGGCGGCCCCGCCAGCAGGGCGGCCAGCAGGCCGGGGATGGACGGGCTCTCTCCCTGGTACGGACAGCTGTCCAGGGCGGCGGACAGCCGCTCCTGATCCGGGTCGGTGGGGAACCACAGCATCAGGCCCTGCTCCTCCTCCTGGCCGGCGCGGTGGCAGCCGGAGGCCAGCGCCAGCAGCAGGGCGGCCAGCAGCAGCCAGACAGCGGTTTTTTTCATATGCCATCCCCCTCTCGCAGGGCGGGGAACTCCGCCTCGAACCGTGTGCCCCGGCCGGCCGGGTTGGGCCCTGCGGTAATGTCCCCGCCATGAACCCGGGCGGTGTCCCGGGCGATGGATAACCCCAGGCCGGTGCCTCCCGCCGCCCGTGACCGGGCCTTGTCCACCCGGTAGAAGCGGTCAAAGATTTTGGGCAGATCGTCGGTCGGGATGCCCATGCCGGTGTCGGACACGATGAGCGCCACGCGATCTCCCCGGCGGCGCACCACGATGTCCACCCTCCCGCCGGGGAGGTTGTATTTGATGGCGTTTTCCACCAGATTGAAGGCCACCTGGTACAGGTCGTCCTCCGTGGCCATGAGAGCGCAGGCGGGCTCCAGACTGCACCGCAGCTCCACCTCCGCGGTCTGGGCCACGGGGGAGAGGAGGTGGACCACCTTTTCCGCCACCTGCCCCAGCTCCACCGGCTCGGGGGTGCGCTCCGCCCCGGCGTCCAGCCGGGTCAAAGCCAGCAGATGCTCGCTGATGCGGGTGAGGCGCTCCGCCTCCTCGCCGATGTCGGCCACGAAATCCCGCACTGTGGCCATGTCCACCGACTCGTTTTGCAAAATGGAGTCGGTGAGCAGCCGGATGGAGGCCAGGGGGGTTTTCAGCTCGTGGGAGGCGTCGGACACAAACCGCCGCCGGGCCTCCTCGGTGGTCTGGAGGCGGTCGGTGAGCTGGTTAAACTCGTCCGCCAATTGGGCCATCTCGTCCCGGCCTTGGGACTCCACCCGGTGGCTGTACTCGCCCTCCCGCACATGGCGGATGGCGGACAGCAGACGGACGGTGTTCCGGGTGAGGGTCTTGGACAGCAGCAGCACCAGCACCAGCGCCACCACGCAGATCACGATGGAGATGTACCGCAGGTTGGACAAAATGGACAGCAGCACCTCCGCCTGCTCCGTGTCGTATTCATAGAGGTACACCGCCCCCAGAGTCATGCCGTGATACACCACCGGCACCGCCGCCCGGGTGCGGATGGCCCTGTCCCGATACTCCGAGCGGGAGGCGTCGTGCCCCCGCAGGGCCGCGGTCACCTCCCCCATCAGGGCGTAGTCGCCCAGGCGGTTGTCCAGGGTGGAGCTGTCATAGATAATGAGGCCGGAGGCGTCGGTGACCAGCACCCGGGTGCCCTGGGCCTCCTCCAGAAGGGCCATGGTCTGCTCTACGCTCTCCCGGGTGAGGTTCTCCGACACCGCCAGGGTGGAGCCGATGACCAGCGCCTGCCGTTTCAGGGTACTCTCCTTGGAGGTGAACACCATGTTTTCCGCCATGAGCACGGGGTAGGTGTTCAGCACGATGAGAATGGTTGCCACCACCAGAAGGTAGGTCAGGGCATACTTGGCCTGGATGCTGCGGTAGAAAGGGACTGCCCTCTTGCGCTGTTTTGCCTCGGCCATACGCTCTCACCTCCTCGCCGCAAGCTGCGCTCACTCGCTTCTCCCTTCGGAAAAAGCTCGTCCGCCGTGGGCCGCGCTTTGCGCGGCTTAGGCCTGACGCGGCTTTGCCGCTTAACGGCTCTGCTGCGTCTCGTCTCCCCACGAAACCCGCCTAACGGCTGGGCTTTCGTGGGGGCCCCAGTTGTATTCCTCACGCGTTATTTGCTAAATAGTAGCCCACGCCCCACTTGGTGAGAATATGCTCCGGATTGGCGGGGTCGGGCTCCAGCTTCTCCCGCAGGCGGCGGATATGCACGTCCACCGTGCGGAACTCCCCGATATACTCGTATCCCCACACCAGATTCAGCAGATTTTCCCGGCTGTACACCCGGCCCGGATTCTGCATCAGCAGCACCATCAGGTCGAATTCCTTGGCGGTCAGGTCCACAGGCTCCCCATCCCGCCAGGCGGCCCGCTCAGCCAGATCCAGGGTGATGCTCCCCTGGGTCAGCCGGTCGGCCTCCCGCTGCTGCTGGGCGGCGGCCCCCGCCCGGCGGAGCAGGGCCCGGATGCGCGCTTTCAGCTCCAGGATGTTGAAGGGCTTGGTGATATAGTCGTCCGCCCCGCACTCGAAACCGATGATCTTGTCCGCGTCCTCGCCCTTGGCCGTCAGCATGATGACGGGCACGTTGGAAAACTCCCGTATTTTCATGCACGCCTGCAAGCCGTCGATCTTGGGCATCATCAGATCCAATATGATGAGATCATACTGCCCCATGCGGGCCTTGTCCACCGCCTCCTCGCCGTCGGAGCCGGTGTCCACCTGATAGCCCTCGTTTTCCAAATTGAATTTGATGCCTTTTACCATGACGCGCTCGTCGTCAACCACTAAGATCCTGGGCATCGCCTTCACCTCCTGCTGTGATTTGATCCAAAATTTGGCCAAGTATGCCCTCCCCGATCCCCTTCACCCGGATCAGGTTTTCCGGGTAGCGGTAGGGGCCGTTGGCCTCCCGGTCGTCCAGAATGGCCTGGGCGCGGGCCTCGCCGATGCCGGGCAGGGTCATCAGCTCGTCCAGCCCGGCGGTGTTGATGTCCACCCGGGCGTCGGAGGCCATGGCCTCTGATGCCGTATGCGCCTCACGGCTGGTCTGTACCACGGCGGGCGGATCGTGGGGGAGCGCCGGGAGAGGGGTCATTTTTGTGCTTCGCTGAGCGAAGCACAGGCTCATGACGGCTGGGGCCGTCATGATGAGCGTTACCATCCAGCGGCCTGGCCGTGTCAGGCGCATATTGCTCCCTCCTTATCCGCAAAAGCCTGTTTTCCCCAGTTGCGCCGGGGAAAATTTTCTGATATAATCATCATATATCGCTTTTGATTTGGCCCGTTCTAAAACGGCACATCATATTATAACATAGAACGCGGGAGATTCCTATGAAAAAATATCGAATTCTTTCTATGCTTTTGGCGGCGATTATGGCGCTGTCCCTGGTATGCCCCGCCCTGGCGCTGGAGGACCCCCAGCCCAAAGCCCGGGCCGTCATCATCGTGGACGGGGACAGCGGCGAGGTACTCTACGATTTCAACGCCCGCCAGCGGATGTATCCCGCCTCCATTACCAAGATCATGACCTCCCTGGTGGTGCTGGACGCGGTAGCGGCGGGTGAGATCTCCCTGAGCACCCAGGTCACCGCCTCCGCCCAGGCGGTGGATCTGCCCTGGGACAGTTCCACCGCGGGCATCAAGGCGGGGGAGCAGCTGACCATATTGGATCTGCTTTACTGCGACCTGCTTCCCTCCGGCAATGAGGCGTGCAACATCTTGTCCGAGGCGGTGGCGGGCACTTCGGCGGAGTTTGTGGTCCGGATGAACGCCAAGGCCCAGGAGCTGGGCATGGAGGATACCCACTTCGCCAATCCCCACGGCCTCCACGACCCGGAGCATTACACCACCGCCTATGACATCTACCTCATGGCCTTCGCCGCCATGCAGAACGAGACCTTCCGCTCCATCGTCCGCTCCCCCTCCTATGAGCTCCCGGCCACCAATCTCCAGGAGTCCCGGATCATTTACAGTTCCAACGGTTTGCTGACCGGCTATTACGCGGGCACGGGCTATACATACGGCAAGGCCATCGGCATCAAGACGGGCTACACCGGGGAGGCGGGGCGCTGTCTGGCCTCCGCCGCCGTAGACGAGCTGGGCCGCACCTTCTACTGCGTGGTGCTGGGCACCGAGGACGAGGAGGGCACGGGACACAAATTTTCCTTCTCCGAGAGCAAGCGTCTGCTGGAGTGGGCGTTTGACAACTTTCATCGGATCACCCTGCTGGATCAGGAAACCGAGAATGTCCTGCGGGAGGTGGCGGTCACCCTGTCCGACGAGGCGGACTACGTGATGGCCCAGCCGGTGGGGAAGATCGAGGCCACCATGCCCTCGGACTACGACCCCAAGCGGGCGGAGCTGCTGGTGGATCTCCCCGAGTCCATCGAGGCCCCCGTCGCCGCCGGGGATAAGCTGGGCACCATTACGTTTCAGTATGACGGCGTCACCTACGGCACGTTAGACATGGTGGCGATGGACAGCGTGGAGCGCTCCAACTTCCTGTACACCGTCCAGCAGATTCAGGAGTACTGGGGGAAATGGTGGGTGAAGGCGCTGGCGGCGACAGGTGTGGTACTGGTTTTTGCGCTGATTTTTTTTCTGACGGTGGTGCGGCCTAAGCGGAAGGCCCGCAAGCGCTACAACCGGGGCGGAAGCCGCCGGGTGGGCGCGGGCGGCTACCGGGGCCGACGCTGAGGTTGGCGCCACACGTTCCGACGCGTTCATGAAATCTTCACAAAAGGTTCGCAAATCGTCCAACATTTCCCGGGACAGGTCTGGTATTATAATCACGTCAGGTACAAAACCAGACAATCTCCTCCCTCTCTCTTTTCTCAACAAAATGAAAGCCCTCCGGCTTACGCCGGAGGGCTTTCATTTTGCTTAGGCTTCAAAAGTGCGGCGTTGTCACGCTGTGGGCCGCGCTTCTTCAGTCAAGGGTGACCAGCTCATACTCCCGGCTGCCAATGCCCAGCGCGGCGGCGGCCTCCACGGTGTGGACGCCGTTGCGGGACTCAATGCGCTTGATGAGGTCGGCCTTGCCCGGGTCGTCGGACTGGTACACCAGATCCAGACACGCCTGATCCAGAGCCACCGGATCCAGGGAGGCCAGGATGCCGATGTCGCCGATCTTGGGGTCCTCGGCCACGGCGCAGCAGTCGCAGTCCACAGACATATTCTTCATGATGTTGATATAGGCCGCTTTACCCTGGAAGCGGTCATGGATGGACCAGGCCGCGTCCGCCATGGACTCCAGGAAGGAGTCGTGGTCGGCATCCCAGAACTTGTCCATATCCCCCGCGCCATGGATATACTGCTTGCCGCGGGAGGAGGCGATGCCGATGGAGATATTTTTCAGAGCGCCGCCGAAGCCGCCCATGGGGTGGCCCTTGAAGTGGCTGAGCACCAGCAGGGAGTCGTAGTTGGCCAGGTTGGCCCCCACGAAGTTTTTCTGGATGACCTTGCCGCCGGGGATGGGCAGCTCCATGTCGGCCTCCGCGTCCATCAGGTCCACTGGGGCGATGGCGGACCAGCCGTGGCTCTTGATGGTGGCCCAGTGGGCTTTGGTGGTGTTGCGCCCGCCGTCATAGGCGGTGTTGCACTCCACGATGGTGCCGCCCACCTTGTCGATCATGGGCTTCATGAAGTCGGGGCGGATGAAGTTCTGGTTGCCGGGCTCGCCGGAGTGGAGCTTGACGGCCACCTTACCCTCCAGGGTAACGCCCAGGGCGTCATACAGGCGGAGCATGGCGGCGGGAGTGAGGTCGCGGGTGAAGTAGACGGTGGATTTCATAGCGATTCTCCTCATCTTCAAAATAAAAGTCACCTATATCTTATCGCAAGGCGGGCCGTTCGTCAAGAGGGGCGCGGGACAGGAAGTGCGAACAGTTCGCTCCGCTTTCTTAGCTGGGGGAACAATTTCATCAAAAAGTCGTATGAAAACCGGGGGCTTCCCAGCAAGACAGGGGGGATTGGCAATACGTATATGGCGGAACACCCTCTTGCATTTCTCTATATATATGTTATAATGTAAATATTGTTCAAGGAATTGTCACAAAATGTTTGTATTGTCCACAAACCGCCGTTTGGGCAGCATTGATTTGAGTTTGGACAGGAACCTGGTAAATTCCTCTGAGCGGCGGAACAGCGCGGCTGCTGGTGGGCGTCAAGGAAATTTATGACCGGCGGCAGTATGAGGAAGCGGGCTGCTGCTACTGGCGGCTATGGGGGAAAACGCGGGATGAAGATCGGCTTTTTGATTGGCAATATGAGCCATGCGGGCGGCACGGAGCGGGTGCTCCAGCAGATTGCCAATGGGCTGGCGGAGCGGGGCCATCAGGTGGTGGTAATCAGCGTGTGGGGGAAGGACGAACTGGTCTTCCCGCTGGACGGCAGGATTACGTTCCGCCGTCTCGGGGACGACTATCCCAGTACGGTGGTCCAGCACCTGCGGACGGTGAGCAGGCTGCGTAAGGCTGTCCGGGAGGAAGCGCTGCCTGTCCTGGTGGACGTGGATCTGATTCTGACGCTGTACAGCCTGCCGGCCACGGCGGGCCTGGCAGGGGTAAAGCGGATTGCCTGGGAGCACTTCAACTTCTACTACCATTTCCCCAAAAACAACCGGCTTCGCCGGGTGGCCATGCGGCTGGCGGCGAGGTTTTCCCACGTCGTGCTGGTGCTCACCCAAGAGGATCGGGCGTATTACGAGGAGAATCTGAATATCCGGGGCAGGCTGTGCCAGATTTACAACCCCAATCCCTTTGAGGACGCGGCCCGGGAGGGGGGTGGAGAGCGGTTGGTGCTGGCCGCTGGGCGGCTGACCCGGGCGAAGGGTTTTGACCTCCTGCTGGAGAGCTGGGCCGAGGTGGAAGCCGAATTCCCGGACTGGACGCTGCGCATCGTGGGCGAGGGAGAGGAGCGGCAGGCTCTGGAAGCGCAGCGCGAGACACTGGGGCTGCGCCGGGTGGAGCTGCCCGGGCAGGCGGCGGATATGGGCGCGCTGTACCGGCAGGCGGGGATTTTCGCGCTGTCCTCCCGGGACGAGGGCTTCGGCATGGTGCTCATCGAGGCTATGGCATACGGCAGGCCGGTGGTCAGCTTTGCCTGTAAGGCCGGCCCCCGGGATATTGTCACAGACGGGGAGAACGGTCTCCTGTTTCCCGTGGGAGACTGTGCCGGATTTGCCCAAGGGCTGCGCCGGCTGATGGGTTCGGAACAGCTTCGCCAAGAGCTGGGGGAGCGGGCCAGGCTGTCGGTGGATCGGTTCTCGCTGCGCACTGTGCTGGATCAGTGGGAGACGCTGCTGAACGCGCTGTAGGGATTGAGGGAGAGACGGATGAATATTCTGGTGACGCTGAACGAGAAATACATACGGCCCCTGTTTGTGATGCTGGACTCACTGTATGCTCAGGAACCGGGGCCGGTGGATCTGTATCTGCTCTACTCAGACGTATCGGAGGAGAGCAGGGAGCGGCTCCAAGAGTACATGGCGGGGCGCAGCGGACGGTTCTTCCCAATCTTTGTAGATGGGACGGCGTTCCGGGATGCCCCTGTGTTCGGATATTTTCCGAAAGAGATGTACTATCGGTTCCTGTGCGGAACGCTGCTGCCGGAGACGGAGGAGCGGGTGCTGTATCTGGATCCGGATATTTTGATCCGGGGGGACATCGCGCCGCTGTATGAGATGGATTTCCAGGGGAAAGCCCTGGTGGGCGTCGCGGATTACGCCGTCAATTATATGATGCCGGACAAAAAGACGGCCATCGGCCTGCCGGAGAGCTATTACTATGTCAATTCCGGCGTGCTGCTGTTCAACCTGAAGAAAATGCGCGCGGACTTTTCCCTGGATCGCTTCATCGGGCTTTTGGAGGAGTACCGGGACAGTACTTCCTACCCGGATCAGGATGTGATGAACCTCTATTTTCAAGACGACCTCCTGCTTGCCCCGCGGATTTACAATTTCAACACCGGCTATAGAACGGCGTGGGATCTGCTGTTATTTGCGCTGAAGCTGCGGCATGACAAGGAGAAGCCGGTGATCGTCCATTACATGGGCAAGCTGAAGCCGTGGCAGTTGGAATACTATGGGAAGTATTTCAAAGAGTATTACCGCTATTTGAAGAAACGGCTGAGCAAGGAGGAGCGCAGGCGGTTCCGGTTCCGGCTGTATTACATTGCAAGGAGCTTTTGGAGAGACAGGAAACGGCTGCTGCTGCTGTTGCTGCGCGGAGGGGCGGCAAGATAAACGCACATAAGCGGGTGAGCGTTATCATCCCGGCCTATAACGAGGGAGGGAGACGCGCGCCGCTCCCACGCGGACATCGACAAGGCGCGGAGACTGCTGGGCTGCCACCCGGGCTTTGACTTTGCGCAGGGACTGGCCCTGACCATCGGCTGGTACAGGGAACATCTGTCACAATAAAGGGCGGAGGGAAATGTTAAAACGATCTGACTATGTGGCCTGCATCCTGTCATTTGCGGCGATGTTGGTGTTTTACTTAATCATGGCGGGAAATCTGTCAATAAACCTGGGAATTTACGAGCGGCTGACGCCCATCTCAATGCCGCAGAATTACAACGCGGTGGACGCGTGGGAGGCGGAGGAGCCGGAGATCGCCGTGGTGTGCGGCCGCCAGGGGGAAGGCGGCGCCCAGGAGATGGCGGAGCTGCTGGCGAATCTCAAGAAGACCTATGGGGTATTTTCCACCGTAGAGGAGATCACCGCGGAACAGGCGGAGCGCCTCGATGTCATTGTCGTCACGGCGGAAAGCTGGGATGAGATCGGCGATGGGGACGCGCTGCTGCGATATGCCCAAGAGGGCAAGACGCTGATCTTTGCGCACATTATGACGGGAACGGACGCGCAGGAGCGGAACAAGACCATCGGTGTGCTGCACAACGAAGGAAGTGCGGAGATCGATGGGATCCTGCTGTCGGAGAAGCTGCTGATCCAGGGCCAGGTGTATCA
The DNA here is from genome assembly GCA_947176765.1 of uncultured bacterium. Lineage (GTDB taxonomy): Bacteria > Bacillota > Clostridia > Oscillospirales > Oscillospiraceae > Enterenecus. Next base: position 21,969 of record CAMWRX010000025.1, on the reverse strand, counting down.
CAATGGCCTGACGTGCACTGTGTCCAAGGTGACGGTGGACGCCAGATGCGGGAAGTTGATGGTGGAGTGGTCTCAGGAGGATAAGGAGCGGAAGGATCTGATCCCGCTCATCTGGGAGAAGCGGTATGGCGAGGGCCGGTTTTATGTCATCAACGGCGATTTTCTGACCGGGGAATACGGTATGGGGATTCTGACGGGGCTGCTGTCCTGTGCGGAGGATGTGTTTGTGTACCCGGTGGTCAACGCCAAGGTGAACCTGCTGGACTCCTTCCCGGTTTTGGATAACCCCTATGAGGAGCAGATCCGGGAGCTGTACAGCCGGGACACCAATATGTTCCTGCGGGATCTTGTGTGGCCGTCCATGGTGAAGCTGTGTGAAGCCCACGGGCTGGTAATCAGCACCCAAATGGATGGCCCGCCATCGGCGGACGTCCAGCGGGAAACCCAGAGCCTGATGGACATGATCCGGCACAGGGGCTGCGAGGTGGTCGAGGGGACGCAGGAGGTGGAACTGGCGCTTCCCCGCACCTGCTCGGGACACCTGCGCACGGCGCAGAATGCATTCAAAATGCAGACCGGCGTCTCCGGGCAGGGGCTAGCGGTGCATTGTCTGGATATGACCGAGATCATGGGGGAGAATGCCAGCGACCCGGGTTATGAGTGGAACGCCTATTTCCTGGAGCTGTCCAAGCTGATGCACGACCTCTATCAGGACACGGACTGGATGGACGCCATGACGCTGTCCATGGCGCAGGAGCGATATAAGCGGTACGTCCTGATCCAGCCGGAAATCCGGATGGGGGAGGAATACATCTCCATTGAGACAGAGGGCTTCGACGAAGTGTGCTTCTATATCGTGCGGACAGAAAAGCGGGCGGTGGCCGGGAATAACTGCGAGGTCACCCAGATTGGGGAAACCGCGTATCTGGTCAAGGTGATGGATCGGGACGCGACAGTTTTGCTCCGGGAGAGAGCGCAGTAAGAAGAGGAGGGCGTCGGATGAACGTGGCGATGTTTGTGGAGGGGTGCTATCCCTATGTGGTGGGCGGCGTTTCCAGCTGGGTGCAGATGCTGCTGGAGGCCAGTTCGCACATCGACTTCACCATCTACACTGTTCTGCCGGACAGGGAACAGAGCGGGCAGTTCCGGTATGAGCCGCCCGCCAATGTGGCGGAGCTTCGGGAATCCTACCTCAACGACAAAGACGTGGTGAAATGGTTCAGGAAAAAGACGACAGTGAACGAGGACGAAAAGGCCTGCTTCCGCAAGCTGCTGTTCGGGGAGGATGTGGACTGGCCGGGCCTGTTCCGCTTCTTTGACCGGAAAGACCTGTCGGTCAACGATGTTCTGATGGGGAGCGCCTTTTTTGAGGTGGTGCAGGAACTATATGTGGAAAAATACTCCCAGTGTACCTTCACCGATTTTTTGTGGAGTATGCGCTCACTGTATCTGCCGCTGTTCACGGTGCTGAAAACCCCGGTGGCCGAGGCGGACTGCTATCACGCCATCTCCACGGGCTACGCCGGGGTTCTGGCGTGCAAGGGGCACTATTTATACAACAAGCCGGTGATCCTCACCGAGCACGGGATTTACACCCGGGAGCGGGAGGAGGAGATCATCAAGGTGGACTGGACCCAGGGCATCTTTAAGGACATCTGGATTCGCTACTTTTACACCCTGTCCGGCTGCATCTATGACTGCGCGGAGCAGGTGATTTCCCTGTTCGACTCCGCGCGGAGGATCCAGCTGGAGCTGGGATGCCCGGAGGAGAAAACCAGGGTCATTTCAAACGGCGTGTATATGGAGCGGCTGGAGGGCATTGCGGAGAAGGAGCCGGACGATCCATACATCAATGTGGGTGCGCTGCTCCGGGTGGTGCCCATCAAGGACGTCAAGACGATGATCAACGCCTTTGCGCTGGCCAAGGCGAAGGTTCCTTCCTTACGGCTGTATATTATGGGCCCCACGGATGAGAATCCGCAATACTACGAAGAGTGCCGGGAGGTTATTGAGACCTTCCAGGTGAAGGATGTCATCTTCACCGGACTGGTGGATATACGGGACTATCTGGGAAAGATGGACATGGTCATTCTGACCAGCATTTCCGAGGGCCAGCCGCTGAGCATCTTGGAGGCCATGGCCGCCGCCAAGCCCTGCATCGCCACCGATGTGGGCGGCTGCTATGAGCTGCTGTATGGCAATGAGAAGGATCGCCTGGGGAGAAGCGGGATTGTTGTGCCGGTGATGGGCGTGGACAGGATTGCGGACGCTATCGTAGAGCTGGCCGAAAATGAGACGCTGCGGGCGGAAATGGGAAATGTGGGCAGAATCCGCACCCGGGAATTTTATCGAAATCAGCAGGTCACCGCGACATACCACGAGCTTTACCGGCAGTTTGAAGGGGAGGCAGGTACATAATGGCGGGAATTGGCTTTGAATTAAAGCGGCTGTTCAAAAAACGGAGCGTGTTCAGCACCATTTTTGCGGGGGCTTATGCCACCATCGTCACCATTGGGCCAAACTTGATCGTCATTTTGGCGCTGAACCTGATGTATCTGCTGCCACCCTATGCGGAGATGGCCTATCGCGACAGGGAGGTGCTTAGCTCTACCATCCTGTATGTCTTCATATTTGCCCTCATCCTGGTGGCCGGGGTGAATATTCTGCTGTCCAAACACATGGCGGACAAGGTATACTGCGAGGACTACAACGGGATCGCCTCCGCGGTGGAGGCGGGAAATCTGCTGGTGGCCGGCCTGACGGCCCTGCTGGGGATCCCCTTCGGCTGCGCCATGTACTGGGTGGGCCATCTGCCGCTCTATTACATTTTTATTGCGTATATCTTTTTTTCCGGTCTGTCCTTCACGTTCTTTTATATGAGCATCATCACCATTTTGAAGGAGTATCGGAAGATCAGTTACAGCTTCCTGGGAAGCTTTGCTGTCAGTCTTCTGCTGGCCTGTGTGTGCGTGTATTGGAAGCTGGCGCCCATGCGGGACATTATCCTGCTGTCGCTGGCGGTGGGCTTTACGCTGATCGCCATGCTTATGTGTACCCGCATCCAGCGCACTTTTCCGGTGCATGGTGAAACGGGCTGGGAGCTGCTGCGCAGCCTGAAAAAGAACCTGCCGCTGGTTCTGGCCAATGAGTTCTACGTGATGGGGCTTTATGCCCACAATTTTGTGTTTTGGTTCTTCTCGGATTTCAGCATTGTTACCGCCAATGTGTTCCGGTCCGCGCCTACCTATGACATGGCGACCTATCTGGCCATGCTCAGCAATATCTCCATCCAGGTGGTTTTTGTGGTAAATGTGGAAACGAAGTTCCACATGGCATACCAAACCTACTGCGAATCGGTGGTGGGCGCGGCGGACAAGGACATTCGGCGCGCCAAGCGGGATATGGTTGAGACCCTGCGCCGGGAGACGCTGTACATCATCCAGATTCAGGCCATTGTAAACATTCTGGTGTATCTGGCAGCCATTGCGGTGCTGCCCAAGCTGGGCATCGAGGGCCTGATGCTGACCATGTATCCGGTGCTGTCCGTGGCCTATATGATCATCTATTTGGTCCAGTGCCTGATGATTTACCTGTATTATCTCAATGACGTGACGGGAGCGGCTATAGCAGGCTTTACGCTGCTGGCCGGCGTTACGATAGGCAGCCTGATCGCAGTAAAGCTGCCGGCCGCGCAGGCAGGGCTGGGGGCGGCCTTTGGCGGACTATGCGCGTTTACGGTCTGCTTTTTCCGCATCCGGCATATTTTGATCCACCTGGACGACCACATCTTCGGGCAGGGCAGAATTGTGCCCCGGGTGAGGTCCCGCGGGGCGCACAGTGTGACTACGATTTATCAATTCCGGAAGGAAGGGCAGGAGGGATCGCGATGAAGGTTCTGGTGGTCGGTTCATACGGCTTTATGATGAATTATCTGATTGAGCGTCTGCGCCGGGAACAGTGCGAGGTCTACACCATCGCGGGGAAAAATTCCAAAATGAAGGCGGCGCGGCTGCCCGCCCACAGCATCTATGAGTTCGAGCCTGATGAGGTGGCGGTGAAATACATCATCCACAGCGTCCTGCCTGACGCCATCGTGTTTTTGGGCGCGCAGGACGATGGATATGACTGGGGAAATGACAGGACCTCCACCCAATATGCCGCCAATCTGAACAACATACTGATCTGGGCAAAGGCATATGGGGTGAAGCATTTCATCTACCTGTCCAGCATGGCGGTGTTTGGCGAGAATGCCGGGGAGAAGCTGACACCGGAGCAGGAGCCGAGGCCCGCGGGGGCGGCGGGGATGACTGCTTACAGCGGCGAGTGCCTGTGCCGGCTTTACCATGACGCGGTCACGGCGGTCACCATCCTGCGTTTCCCGGAGGTGTACGGACCTTCCCATTTTTTATATGAAAAGCTCAATCCCATCGAGCAGCTCTGCCTGGATGGAAAAATAAGCGGGACGGTTCGGCGGGAAGATCCCGCCCAAACCATGGCGATCTATGTGTCGGACGCGGTGGACGCGGTATACAAGGCCCTTTGCAGTCCCCGCCCCCAGGAACTTCTCTACCAGGTCGAGGGCGCGTCGGTGGTTTCGGACAAGGAGCTTGCCGCGCGGCTTCAGGATCTGTGCGGACATCCCGTGCGGGCGCGGGAGTGTGAGGAGGAGGGCTGCTTCTCCTTGGATGGGAGCCGGTTTGCCGCGGAGTTTTCCTACGCGCCCCATGTAGAGCTGTCTACCGGCCTGGCGCGCACCTTCGCGTTTGTAGACAAAAACAGCGAACGCCTGGTGGAGCGGGACAAAGCTGCCCAGGCAGAGGAGAAAAACAGGGTCAAAAAGCGCTGGAAAGACGACCTGCGCGCGTTTGCCGCCGGCGGGAAGCGGCTGGTGGAAAATCTGGCGCTGTTTTTGGTGTCGCTGCTTTTGACCAATACGCTGGGAACCATGGAGATGTTTCAGCGGGTAGATTTCATGCTGCTGTATATTTTAATAGCCGCCATTGGATTGGGCGTGGGGCACAGCGTGCTGGCCGTGGTGCTGACCACGGGGGCAAATCTGTATTTTGCCATGCGGCAGACCGGGCTGGGGCTTTCTGCCCTGATTTCCCAGTATCCGTTTATCTTCGGATTTTTGTTTTACCTTATCATTGCCATTATTGTCTCCTATACCATCCTGCGCTTTAAGCTCCGCCTCCGGGAGCAGGAGGAGCGGGCGAATGATATCGAGGAAGAGTACGATATGCTCTATGAGGTGGACAAAACCAATGTGGAAATCAAGCGCGCCTTTGAGCAGCGCCTGTTGAATTACGGGGACAGTATCGGGAAGGTGTACAGCATTGTCTCGGAGCTGGACGTGCTGGACCCGGAGAAGGTGGCGCGGTCCTCCCTGGGCGTAGTGCAGAAGATCATGAAGGTGAAGGATGTAAGTCTCTATCGGGCGGGGCAGGAGGGATATTTTCACCTGTCCGGCGCCACTGGGCAGGAGGCATTGGGGATGAAGCGGGCTTTCCGGGTGGGCGACTATCCGGAGCTGCGCCGTGTGCTGGGGGAACCGGGCATTTTTGTGGACCGCTCCGTAGGCTCCGAGATGCCCAGAATGGCCGCACCCATCTATTCCGGCGGCCGGATGATCTACATCATTATGCTGTGGAATATGGAGTTTGACCAACTGAACGTCTATCAGAAGGATCTGTTCCTGGTGCTGTCCCGGATCATCACCGCCAGCCTGGAGCGCAGCTACCGCTATGAGGAGGCAGGGCGGGATCGGAAGTATTATCCCGGTACGGATGTCCTGCTCCCGGAGGTGTTCCGGCAGCAGATGGAGGAAAAGCTGGGCTCTGTGCGGTATGAGGAGGCGGACTACAGCCTGATCCGCGTGGATGCCCAGGGCGAGTCCATGGAGACGCTGAGCAACCGGCTCAAGCTGCTGACCCGGGAGGATGACCGGCTGGGCAAGATCAGAGACGAGGACACATATGTACACATCCTGGTCCACGCAAATTACGCGGATTCGTCCTTTGTGGTGAATAAACTGAACAATAACGGAATAAAGAGCGAGGCGGTTTTGGCGGATGGGCTTCAACAGTAATATGGTGATCCTTTGGATCGTGCTTATCAACACCGTGCTATCGCTGGTGTATATGGTGGCGATGTGGCTGAAAAAACGCTCTATCTATGTGTTCCAGCGGGGCGTCACGATGGTGCTGTGCCCGGTAGTGGGGATTCTGTGCTTTTTGTTTAGCTTTCTGGTGGATCTTATGCTCCGGAAGGAAGATGTGGACTATGAGAGCCTGAGCATCGACAAGACCCGGAAGAAGTTCCTCCAGCCCGTGGATAAGGAGCGGGAGCTGGAGATGCTGCCCCTGGAGGAGGTGCTGGCCGTATCCAACACCAGGGACAAGCGGCGGGCCATGCTGAATATGCTGCGGCTGGACGCCAGAGAGAACCTGACGCTGGTGCGCAAGGCGGCGGAGAATGATGACTCCGAGACCTCCCACTACGCCGCCACCGCCCTGACGGACGCGCTGGGCCGGTTTACTACGGAACTGAACGGCCTGCAAGTGGCTTATGACAAGGACCGCGCCAATTTGCAGGCCAACCAGGAGCTGCTGGACGCGGTGCTTCGCATCCTGAACAGTGGCGGCCTGCTGAAGGTAGAGGAGAACAAGTATCGGTATATGCTCATCGAGCTGGTTCAGAATTTGGACAAAAACCACCCAGAGGCGATTACACCGGCGTACTATGCCGCCATGGTGCGCGCCCTGCACGGCGTGGGCAGGTTCAAGGAGGCCGAGGAGTGGGCGGAGCTGTCCCTGGAGCGGCTGCCCGAGGCGGAGGAGTCCCATCTGAACGTGATGTACATCAAGTACGCTCTGGGGAAAAAAGAGGAGTTCGACGAGGCGCTGAAGCGGCTGACCGGGTCCAGCGTCTCCCTGTCGGAAGAGGGGCTGCGGATCGTGCGGTTCTGGCTGGCGAAATAGAAGGGGGTTTTTGTATGGTGGACAGTGTGCTCTATTTCATCCGGTTCGCCTTTTTCTTTCTGCTGTACCTGGTTTTTATCCCCGCAAAGCTGATGGGCCGCCCGTTGTGGGGGGAAAACGCCGGAGAGAACGCCCTCAAGGCACTGATCGCCTCCTATTTGTCGGTGATCAGCTGTGTATACCTGCTGGGCTTGCTGCACATTTACAATGCCGTCACGCTGGTAATTGCGCTCCTTGCGGTGGCGCTGGTCTATTTGAAGCTTGTGAAGCACGTCTCCTACTGGGACGCGGCCCAGTCGGCGCTGCGGTGGCTGGCGCTGGTGGGAAGCGGCCAGTACAAGCTGGGGCTGCTGGCAAGGCAGGCGGCCGGTCGGCGGGCGCAAAGCTGTAAGGAAGCGCTTCAAGACAAAAAATGGCGGCCCAACCCCACGCAGGCGGCCGCGTATATTGTGGTGCTGGCGGCGCTGGGGGTGCTGATCTGGAGCAGATGGCCGCTGGTATTTACGAATTATTCCTATTCATACTCCGACATATATGTCCACAATGACTGGATCAATTTCATGGAACAGGGGGACATCTTTTACGATGGTGTCTATCCCTTTGGGATGCACAACATCGTCTCCATGATGCACAAGCTGACGGGCTTGCATATCAATGTGGTCATGCGCTATTTTGGCGCGGTCAACTGCCTGCTTATGGTGGTCGTGCTGTGGTTTTTCTCCCGGCGGGTGTTCCGCTCCCGGGCGGCGGCGGTCATCCCGGTGGTAATCTACTGTGTGACGGATTACGCCAGATTTAGCTTTGGCAACCGCGCGATGACCACCCTCCCCCAGGAGTTCGGGGCCCTGTTCCTGCTTCCCTGTGTCTACTTCCTGGGAAAGTATCTTCAGGACAAGAAGCGGGAGGACGGGTTGTATTTCGCTTTCAGCGCCGCCCTCACCCTGTCCATGCATTTTTATACGGTGATCATGGCCGTGATCCTGTGTGCCTGCTGCTGTCTGGCGTTCATCCGCACCGTATTGAAGCCGGATATGCTGAAACGGCTGATCTCCCTTGTAATCCTCATTGCGATGCTCAGCATCCTGCCGCTTGTGCTTGGCCTGGTGTCGGGAAAGTCCTGGCAGGGCTCCATGAACTGGGCGCTCAGCGTCATATCATCCTCTGCGGGCCAGACGGAGGACACAGACGAGGCCGAGACAGAACCGATCGAAACAGAGGAGCCGGATGTGGAAGCTGCGGAGGCTGCGGAGACTGCGGAAGAGTTTGGCCTGCTGGAAAGGATCATACAAATATTCAAGTACCAGACGGAGTTCATGAATGCGGACTGGGGCTATGTGCTCTGGTCCAGTATGGGGATCTTTGCGGTATTTTTTGTGGTGGTGCTGTGCAGGAGAAAGCTGGAATGGGGCGGGCGGATGTGCGCCGGCGTCTGGCTGTATCTGCTGATTATAGTCATGATGGGGAACAGCAAGCTTTTAGGCATACCGGAGATCATGTATTGGGATCGCATCGCTGTTTTTTTGGGTTATGTCGGGCCAATTATGCTGGCCTTTCCGCTGGAGGCCCTGTTCTGTGCGCTTCCGGGACGGGCGAATATTCTGGGGACTCTGGGCGCCTATGGCGCTGTAGGCGTGCTGGTTTATGGCGCGTTTTTCGACGGACATATCGCGTTGCAGACATATTTCGACTTGCAGTACTCCCTTGCGGCGGAGGCGTGTGTCAAGGTGGAGGAGGAATTCCCCAAGGGGACGTGGACGATCGTGTCCTCTGTGGATGAACTGGCGCTGGTGCGCAACGGCGGCTATCACTATGAGCTTTGGGAGTTTATCACCGGCATGGAACGGTATCAGGAGGATATGTACCTGGAGATTCCGACAGAGTATGTGTTTTTTATCCTTGAGAAGCAGCCGATCCTCTATCATGAGACCCGTCTGGTGGGCGAGAAATATGAGCTCCCGCCGCTGGACAAGGCCGACGCGGATCGGGCGATAACCGGTGAGCTGCTGGGCATTACGGAGAGTAACCTCACCGACTATTATAAGTACACGGATAACAGGCGGACGCTGGAGGCCAAGCTGGCCTGCTGGCTGGAGGAGTACAGCAGGGCGTTCCCAGACCAGATGGAGGTCTACCTGGAGGATGAGAGGTGCGTCGTCTACAAGTTTGAGCAGAACCTTTTCATGCCCAACAATTTAGCCATTGATTACGGCTATAACGTTATCTCCGAGCTGGATTATTATGAGCAGCTCCGGGCCCGGATGCTGGAGCGGGAGGAAGACGTCACCGAGGTGGACGAGAAGCTGGCGCAGCTGAGGGCGGAGGAAGGATAGCCCGCGGCGCGGGAAGAGAGGCGGTTTCCCTAACGACCGGGGCAGCTGCGGCACCTGCAGCAAACCCGCTATACTTGTGCTGACTTGCTGGAGCGCACCGCATGGTCAGCTGCCTGATTTTTGAAGGGACTGCATTAGGAGATCGCGCAGCATACGAAACTCCGGGGTTTTGAAGAAAAACAGCAAAAAGATGATGTTGGGGATAGTCAAACATAAAACGATTCGAACCCCTATGAGCGCTAACAAAGGCAGTTCAAAGGGCAGGCAGCAAAGCCAGGTAAGCGCTATGGCAAGAGTGCTTGTGAGCAGGTATCTGATATTCTTAAGCCAGAAGACCTTCGTGGAGCGGTGAAATCCATCACGCATCAGGATATAGGGTTCCACCCAAAAAGATGTGAAAACAACACTGATGAAGGTGCCTACAAAGATACCGACAATGCCGATAAACTTGCCAAGGAGAATAGACAGGGCAAGATTTGCGAAGGCTTCCACAATTGGTATATAGCGGTCCTGATAGAGAAATCCCATAGCCTCCTTAAAGGTATTGGGCATCTGGCGGATTCCCATAATATAAAAGTTTACCGATATCAGCAAGACGGCGGGAAATGAAAGAAGGAACTCTTCACCCCATACGAAGGTGATCGCAGGGTTTACGAGAAGGAAGAAACTGGCAGTACAGAAGGTGTAAAGCCAGAGGGTAGCAAAGTGAAGGGTTTCAAATAAGGAGTGCGTTTCTTCTTCTGTGTTGAGCGCGTAATAATTTCCCACACTTGCGTTCAGTGGAGCAAAAAAGGAGGTAAGCATGGAACGGACAAAGTTCAGTATCATGTTATAGCTGTCATTGCGGGCCACGGTTGTGAGCCCCAGAAAAAAACTGATCAGAAGATTATCGGTAGAGTTTAATATCGTTGAGCTCACACGGTGGTTAAACATGGCATAAACGTTTTTGAAGATGTTTTTCTTTTCATCAGCAGCCAGCTTCGGATGGCGGTCAGAGTTCAAAAAGGGATATTCTTTTTTCGCTTTCCATGACAGCAAAAGATTGGTGAAAAGTGTAAACGGAATCATTACAAATAAATAGAGAAAGAAATTGCGCGTGGTAATTAATATGACGATCTGCAGGACTGTTCTGACGATACGGAGCAGGTGGTAATAAAAAGTGATAATATAGGGTCTCTGATCGACATGAAATAGGGACTGATGATACGTGAACGCATAAGAGCATATCATATTTGCCATATAGAGTAGGTAAAAAACAGATAATCCCGGAATATCAGGACAATCATTGACAATATAGGGAAGAAAAGGAGCGAGACATATTCCGAGTAAGCCAACAAGGGCAGCAATGATGTGATACGCTTTTTTGTAAAAGTCTGTGAGTGCGAGAAGTTTTTCCTCATCCTTTTGAGCAAACGGCACGTACATACTGTATACAAGAACGGTGCCGAATCCAAGCTCGGACAAAGAAAGAACCGCCAGAGCGCTGGAGAGCAGTCCATTGACCCCGACATACTCCTGCGGAAGGGTGTAGATGAGGACAGTGCGACAAATAAAATCCACTAAGTGACAGAATAATTTAGAAAAAAATGTGATAAGGCTACTTTTCAAAAATAATTTTGATCGCAAAAAGCATACCTCCCAGCCTAATTACTCCATCAATATAATAGCAAAAATAATAAGTAATATAAAGAGGCAATCGGTTGTATGATTTGCCCAAAAATTGGTCGAATAATTGTATATTGTATCAAAAAAGACAAAAGAAGTTAGGCCTGTGTGATCGATGCGGAATAGAGCGTTTAAGAGGGTATCGGTAAAGATGAAAAGAGAACATTTTTATTTGTACCCGCTTCTTGCCCTGATGGATATACGCTGTGGAAATGGCGGCACGGTGATAGGAAATAAGGGAAGTGACGGAAAAGAATGATGAAAATTCTGGTAACAGTAAATGAAAAATATATTTATCCGCTTAAAGTGATGCTTTACAGTCTCTTTTCCACCCAGGAGGAGCCGGTCACTGTTTTTCTGATGCACACGGAAATCAGCGCTTCAAGTGTTGGAATGCTGAGGGATTTTTGTCATTTATATAAAGCGGAGCTTTTGGAGGTACAAATAGAAGAGGACGCTTTTGAAAATGCGCCTGTTATGGAACATTTTTCAAAGGAAATGTACTATCGCCTGCTTGCCCCATGGCTGCTGCCGAATGAAGACCGGGTATTGTATCTGGATCCGGATATAATGATTAACGGTTCTCTGCGCAGCTTGTGGGAGATCGATTTTGACGGGGCTCTGATGGTAGTGGTCAAGGACCGCCCCATAGAGTTATTGGGGTGCAGAATAAAGCAGGAATTGAAAAAGGATTCTGTCTATTTCAATTCTGGAATGCTTTTGATGGATTTAAAGAGGATACGGGAAGAAATAGAGCAGGAAGAAATAAGCGCCCTGGTCACAAAATGGAAAGATGAACTGGAGTTTCCGGATCAGGATATACTCAATCTCCTGTATGAGGGCAGAACCAAACAGGTGGGGGACACCTATAACTTGATGGCCAATCTTCTCTATCTGGTGGAGTACCTGAAAACCTTGTCCATAAAGAAAACGCGGAGTTTGGCAAAAGTTGTCCATTATGCAGGGCCCAATAAGCCATGGAACAGCGGCTACAAGGGGACGATGTACCCCCTCTGGGCAATGGCGGAATGGCACGCGCATCCATCCAGCCACCTACGTATCGCAGGCAGGCTCCTGCTGGAGCCTTACCGATTTGTATGGGTTCTTTGGAAATTTGTAAAGGATTATGATTGGAAGCAGAGGTTTAGAAAAAGTAAACGGCAAGGGTAGTACTGGGGCCAAATGAGGAGAAGACATTATGCTATTTAGTGTTGTGATACCTGTATATAATATTGAGAATTATATACAGGAATGCATAGACAGTGTGCTTTGCCAAAGCTTCTCCGATTATGAAATCATTCTGATCAATGACGGTTCAACAGATGGCAGTGGAAAAATCTGTGATGAATATGCCAGGAAATATGAGTGTATCCATGTTATCCACCAGGAGAACCAAGGACAGAGTAAGGCCCGTAACCAGGGAATCAGAATTTCCAAGGGGGATTATATCATCTTTATTGATGGCGATGATTATCTTTGCGGTAAGGACAATTTTCGGAATTTGGCACATTATATCCAGAGGAAAAGCAACAGCCCGGATATCGTCGCGTATCATGGGGTATCGGCATTCTCGGATGGGAGTAAGGTGATTTATAACAAAAGCTGTATGAATGACTTTCGGACTGATGGCGCAGGGAAAGGATACACAGCAGAGGAATTTTTGACAGTCCATTTGAAAGGGGATTCCATGTTTTTCTGGTTTCCCTGGTTTTATGCTTATGACAGGGAGCTGTTTGCAGGCCAGGAACTGCAATTCCCAGAGGGGCATAAGTATGAGGATGTATACCTTATATGGAGGATTTTGCTGAAGGCGAAGCGAATAGAGGTAATGCCCAATATCGTTTATGTTTACAGGAGGAATAGGAAGAACTCAACCAGTGAGGTGGCATCCTATCAAAACCTGTCTGATTTTTTGTGGGCGATTGAAGAGAATATCAGGGATGCAGAACAAAGGTTACCGGATGGTGAACTGAAAAGTCTCCTGCTCAGTGATTTTGCGCGGCAGTATCATTCGCTTTGTACGAGGGCAACCTTTCTGCCTAAAGAAGAGAAGAAAGAAATGATGGAAAGGCTAAAAAGCAAGAAGAGATATATAGACTTCGCGGCAGGAAGACAGTATGCGTTTGTAAGGAAAGTGGAAAAAGTAATTGGATTTGAAAATGTGTTCCGTATGCTGCATCTGCGTTCTATTTGGAGGAGGTATAAAGAAAAAAAGGAGGTAGGCGAGTTTGTTTAAATACATCAAAGCCATGATCAAGCTTCCTCTTGTGATAGAAGGGAGATGGAAGGGGGCAAAAAGGATTGTAGACACAGACTATTGTCTGCCGTACATTGAAATGCGTATCACAACACGCTGCAACATGAAATGCAAGCATTGCGGTCATCTGATTCCGCGCTACGGGCAAAATGCCAGTGATATGACATTTCAAGACTTTAAGAAGCATTTTGATCATCTGATCAACGCTGTTTCATTTATTAAGGTCCTTTCACTGGTAGGAGGTGAAACGCCCTTATCCAGATACCTGCTTGATATTGTGAACTATGTGTTGGAAAGTCAAAAGGTTGGCGAGATCCGCATTGTTTCCAATGGAAAAGAACTTCCGTCAGAAGACTTGCTAAAATTAATAGGGAACACAAGGGTCGTCATGCATTTCAGCCAGTATGAAATGCATAGCGAAAATTATCCTGTCATCAGGGAGCTATGCCAAAGGTATCATGTCCAGACCTTTTTCTATCACGATGAACCCTCAAAACAATTCTGGTATGATTATGGGGAAATAAAAGATTATCATCATACTAAAATAATGATGGCATGTACGTCCTATGATTGTTATCTGGGCGGAGCAAGGCAATATACAAATGGAAAGTTATTTCAATGTCCGCGTTTAAGTAATGCATATGACCTTGGGCTCATTGATTTTCCGGAATCCGATCTTCTGGAGATAACGGACGACGTAGAAGAATCCAGAAAAAATCTCAGAAAGTTTTACAGCAGAAGATATTCTTACGGATGCAGGTACTGCAATGCGCCCGAAAAAAAGAAAGTCAAAATGGCTGAACAATTAGAATGAAAGCGGGTGGATCAGCGGATCTGATGGACAATGCATCGCTGCGCCTGGCTGTAGGGACAGACCGCCCCGATGCTTCCACAAACCCTAACCACGGCTGTTTTTCACGCAAAGGCCAAGACATACAATGATTGGAGTTTATATAAATAGGAATTGGTTTTTACCAGTGCGCAGCACGTCGGAACGAAACCGAATGTCGAGGTATGTATAAGCGATTATGGTCGGAACTCCGGCAAAAAAGCGCTTAGGACTGCAATCTACAAGCTATTGGACAAAAAATACGTAGAGGCGTGTGATTATTGCGACGGCGACAACGCGGGTTTATCAAAGACCGAGGAGGCCGGCGAGCAATGTGTCGCCGCGCGGAGTGCCTCGCGTACTTCCGGGAAGTGCGGTCGCAGACCCAGGAACCGTCACAAGGCGAGCTTTGAATCGAAGTCCGGCCGATTCATGGGAAGCGCGGCATGGTTTGCGGCCCTGGTCAACGAGCGATTTAGTCCTTATCGACAGCCTGTTGCGGCGGAGGATATTTCACTAAAATAAAGCTGCATAATTGTTTTATGATGAAGGGTAAAGGACAGCGGCCGGTCTCCTATCAGGGGACCGGCCGCCGTGCGGTCGGGGCATATCAGGAAGCCGCTTTTTTCTGCAAGAAATTACCGCTGGTACCCAGTGGGGCAATAAGAAATATATGAGCATGAAGCATCTGAAGACTGTTTTAGATGATGCCTCATAATCATCCAGTTTGGTCTACAGAGTTTTCAGGCAATGTGATGCAGGCAGGAAAGAAGCTAGCCTGTGACGAAAACGATGGTGAGGAGCTTGGCTGCTTGTTTTTTGAATACGAAGCAGGCTGTACCGCAATTTTTGAGCTGCTGAAGGTATGCCCCGAATGGCGCAGCACCGGCTTTTGGAAATAGCGCCGCCATGGGGGAAGCTCTTGTCCTATCCAGTTCGATTCGTTTAAGTCCCGATGTTGCCGCTGCTGATCCCAGCATCTCCTGATAGCGGGAGCCACTCCAGCACCTGTTTGATCTGGCTGTTCCAGAAATCCCACTCATGGCCGCCGGACGCCTCCTGATAGGTCACGTCAAAGCCATATCCCCGCAGGGCATCCCGCAGATTACGGTTTCGATCCAACAGATCGTCCTGCGTTCCGCAGGCCAGATACACGCGGGGGAGCTCCGCCTTGGCGGAGGACAACGTTTTCGCCAGCCAGTAGATATCCTTATCGCTGTTTTTTACCTTGCTCAGATCTCCGAGGAAGCTTTCCGCAAAGCTGCGGGACGCGAAAAAGGCATCCACGTTGTCGGTGCGATCCTCAAGCCCCTCCACGATGGTGGCGGAGGAGAGGCCCGCGATGTACCCAAAGTTCTCGTGGTATTTCAACCCGTTGCGAAGCGCCCCGTATCCGCCCATGGAGAGCCCGGCGAGGCAGGTGTCCTCCCGCCTGTGGGAGAGGGGGAACATTTTTCGGGTCAGATCCACCAGCTCTTTCCCGATAAACTCGCCGTACAGGGCATGGGCGGCCTCTCGATCCACATAGAAGCCGTTCTCCCCGGCGGGCATCACCACGGCCAAATCCTTCTCCTCCGCCCAGCGCTGGATATTTGTTCCGCTGACCCAGTCGATCTGGCTTCCCAATATGCCATGAAGCAGATACAGGGTCTTGTACGGCCTGACGTCCTTTCGCGGCTTTCCGGGAAGGGGAAGCTTGTCAGCGGGCAGGATCACGTTGACATTGACCGTCCGCATCAGGGATTCTGACATCAGATTCATCTGTAAAAAAGCCATGTCGGCCACCTCCGTTATTTGTTGATTTTTTAGTATAGCACATATTGCCGTTCAAGTCGAGGGCAAACTTTGACCGGCCGCCTTGACAAACGTCCGCCACAGGGATATACTGATCCTGTTCATCGGAGGAGATGCGCCCGCAGGAGGCGCAGGTCCGGATAAGATGGCGGGCTGGGATGCCCGCGGCTTATCTGGGCCTTTTTCTTGCTCCGATCCAAAATCGAGGGGGTCAGCTTTTGTGAAACGGACTGGGAGCTTTATTGAGGGGCCTATTCTGACCCCGCTGCTTCGCTTTACATTCCCTGTGCTGCTGGCGCTGTTTTTGCAGGCCATGTACGGCGCGGTGGATCTAATGGTGGTGGGCCAGTTTGGCCAGCCTGCTGATGT
Source organism: uncultured bacterium (assembly GCA_947176765.1). Classification (GTDB taxonomy): domain Bacteria; phylum Bacillota; class Clostridia; order Oscillospirales; family Oscillospiraceae; genus Enterenecus. Next base: position 5,745 of record CAMWRX010000025.1, on the reverse strand, counting down.
GTCCGCCGTGTCCACCGGCAGCCAGGTGATGCACACTGTCACATGCCTGGTTACCGGGCTGTCCATGGGGGCCACGGTGCTGCTGGGGCAGAAGCTGGGCGAGGGCAGGTCGGAGGAGGGCGGACAGGTGCTGGGCAGTGCCATCGCCCTGTTCGCGGCGGTGGCGCTGCTGCTGACAGGGGCGATGGTATGGGCGGCGTCTCCCATGGCGCGGCTCATGCAGGCCCCTGCCGAAGCTTTTGCGCAGACGGTGACCTATGTGCGCATCTGTTCGGGCGGCGCGGTGTTCATCGTGGCCTATAACGTGCTGGGGGCTATGTTCCGGGGCATCGGGGACTCCAAAACACCCCTGCTCACCGTGTCTATTGCCTGCGTGGTCAACATCGTCGGGGATCTGGTGCTGGTTGGGGCGTGCGGCCTGGGGGTAGCCGGAGCGGCGCTGGCCACGGTGCTGGCCCAGGCTGTCAGTGTGGCGCTGAGCCTGGTGTTCACCGCTCATCGGGGTCTGCCCTTTTCCTTTTCCCGTCAGGACATCCGCTTTGATCCCCAGTACACCGGGCGCATCCTGCGCCTGGGCGCCCCGGTGGCCCTCCAGGATGTGCTGGTAAGCGTCTCCTTCCTGGCCATCGCCGCCATTGTCAACGGCCTGGGGGTCATCGCCTCCGCCGGGGTGGGGGTAGCGGAGAAGCTGTGCGGCTTTATCATGCTGGTGCCCTCGGCCTTTGGACAGTCCTTGTCCGCCTTTGTGGCCCAGAACATCGGTGCCGGGCAGCGGAGCCGGGCGAAAAAGGCCATGCTCTATGGCATGGGCGCGTCCTTGTGCTGTGGCGTAGTGCTGGCGTGGCTGACCTTCTTCCATGGGAATCTGCTGGCGGGGCTGTTTGCCCGGGACGCCGCGGTGATCAAAGCGGCGGCAGACTACCTCCGGGCCTACGCCATAGACACCCTGCTTACCTCCATCCTGTTCTGCTTCATCGGCTATTTCAACGGCAGGGGAAACACCACCTTCGTCATGATCCAGGGTATCGTGGGGGCGTTTTTGGTGCGCATCCCCGTGTCCCTGTTCATGAGCCGGCTGGAACCGGTGTCCCTGTTCAAAGTGGGACTGGCCACACCCTGCTCCTCTCTGGTACAGATTGCGCTTTTCCTGGGGTGTTATGCCTTCACCGCCGCCCAGGATCAAAAGCTGGAAACTGCGGAACGAGAACCATGGGAACAGAACTGCCCCTGAATATGATGGGAGGGCCGGAGCGTTACCGCTCCGGCCCTGTGTTTTAGGTGGCTTTAATCGTGATGCACTTCCGCATATCTCAGGAAATGGTGTCTGTATATTTTTTGTGTGGTTCAACGTGGTAAAATCGCTATCCAAAAGTTCGACAAAACATCTCAGCAAAATAAAAAAAGGGACCGTCATTCGCTGGACAGCCGAAGGCTGTCGGGGCAGTCGTTCGGCGAAGCCGAATGACGCCCCTCCGGTGAACGACGGGTCGGGCAGTCCTGTGGACTGCCTGGTACCCAAAAATAAAAGGACTGCCATAGCAGTCCTTTTATTTTTGGTGCCGGTGGCCGGACTCGAACCGGCACGCCTCGCGGCGCTTGATTTTGAGTCAAGTACGTCTACCAATTCCATCACACCGGCAAGCGCATGGGGTATTATACTACACTTTTTCCCCAAACGCAAGGGTCATTCTTTGGGATTTTCAGAATTTTCCGCCTCGCCGCTCTCCTCCAGATCCAGGTCGGCTACCGTCAGCGCCATCAGATCCTCTATCTTCGGCGACTCCATGGCCGCCACCCGGTTGGCCTGGCGGGCTACTGCGCCCTCAAACACGTTGCGCACGTCCCGGGCGTTGCCAAAGTTCTCATCACGGCGGTCATACATCACTTGGAACGCCTCCGCGGCCGCCTTGTCCGTTTCCTCGTCCAGCTCGTAGCCGTTCTTTTTGCATACGGAGCGGAAAATCTCCGCCAACTGCCCGCCATCGTAGTCCTCAAAATAGAAATACTTGTTGAACCGGCTCTCCAGACCAGGGTTGGCGTGGATGAAATCCCCCATCAGATCGGTGTACCCCGCCACAATGACGATGAGGTTGTCCCGGTGATCCTCCATTCCCTTGAGCAGCACCTCAATGGCCTCCCGGCCAAAGTCATTGGCATTGTCCTGGTTGGCCAGGGCATAGGCCTCGTCGATGAACAGCACACCGCCCAGGGCCTTGTCGATGGCCTCCTGGGTTTTGAGGGCGGTCTGGCCCACAAAGCCGGCCACCAGTCCGGAGCGATCCACCTCCACCAGCTGGCCCTTGGACAGCACGCCGACGGCGTGGTAGATTTTTGCCAGCAGCCGGGCCACGGTGGTCTTGCCGGTGCCGGGGTTGCCCATAAACACCAGGTGCAGGGACATGGGCGGCACAGGCAGCCCCGCCTCCTGGCGCAGCTTGCGCACTTTCACCAGATTGATGAGGCTCTTGACGTCCTCTTTCACCTTGTCCAGTCCGCACAGCCCGTCCAGCTGGGCCAGCAGCTCGTCCAGCGTCTCCTCCGGCTCCGCCGGAGCCTCCTCCTTTTTTGCCTCTTCCGCTTTGGCGGGGGCGGGGGAGACCGCCTCGTCCTCCGGTTTCCCGGTTTTGACGGGCGCGCCGTCAGTGCGGCGGGCCACAAACTCGTTCACATCCAGATCGGATTTGCCCCCGGCTACCCCGGCATGGTCGCAGTAAGCGAACAGGGAGTCGGCGCAGGCGTTGACAAACCCAGCTTCCGCCTCGCTTACCTTGCCGTCCACGGCGGCAAACAGAAGCAGCATCAAGGTAAAGGTGTCCACAAACCGGCGGCTCTGGCTGCGCCCCTGCTCCAGATCCGCCTGCACCAGGCGGCGGAAGAAGCTGGGCAGCACGAAGCCGCCATAGCCCTCCACGGCGGAGGCCAGCTCCCAATACAGGGCGGTGGGCACCGGGTTGCCCTTGGAGTAGATGGCGTTGTAATGCTCCACATGGCGGGGAGTGAGCCCCTGGTCGGTCTGCCACACGCCGCAGGCACAGCTGCGCATGAAGCCGTCGGCCTCCCGGCCAAAGGCTACCCGGGCAGAGGGATCCGCGATCTGACGGCGGAAGGCGGTCATCGCCTCGTCATACTGCTTATGGACGGCGGCGGGGGTCATGGGCTGGGACATGGCGGGCACGCTCCTTTTTCTCTTGGCGTTGATTCGGCTCCTATTATAAACCTTTTTTTGAAAAGCCGCAAGGGTAAAACGGGTTGACAGGTGCCGCCGTGTATCGTATGATGTAGATGACGCGAAAATTTGGATACGCGCCTATTTTTTGTGGATCTGAGTGATTGTGATGACAAAACGAATTTCCGCTCTTCTGCTGGCCCTGGTATGGGCACTGATGCTCACCGCCTGCGGCGGCCCCGAAGCGGACGCCCCCGCCCCCTCTGACGCAGCGCCGTCCGGCCCCAGCGCCGTTGTGTCCGAGGAACCGTCCCATGAGCTGGAGTCTGAGCCTCCCGCCGAAACGGAGCGGACAGAATCACAGGCGCCTGAGATACAGGAGCCCGAAACGCAGACCCCGGAGAGCGAGCCTCCCGCCGTCGCCGAGGACGGCTGGTACAGCTCCAAGGAGGAAGTAGCGCTGTACATTCACCTCTACGGCCATCTGCCGGGCAACTACGTGACCAAACGGCAGGCCGAGGACAAGGGCTGGAGCGGCGGCAGTGTGGAGCGCTACACCGGGGAGGGCACCGCCATCGGCGGCAGCCGCTTCGGCAACTATGAGGGCCTGCTGCCGGAGGCGGAGGGCCGCAGCTACCAGGAGTGCGACATCGACACCGTCGGCGCGTCCTCCCGGGGGGCCAAGCGGATCGTGTACTCTAACGATGGACTGATCTACTACACCGGGGATCATTATGAGAGCTTTGAGCTGCTCTATGGGGAGCCGTGAGTATGGAGACGATCAGATTGGACGGCGCCCGGCTGCGCGACCGGGAAGAGGCCATGGAGCTGCTGGGTCAGGCGCTGGCCCTGCCGGAGTGGTGGGGGCGGAACCTGGACGCTCTGTATGACTGCCTGACGGACTTGGGCCGGCCGGTGCGGCTGGAAGTGCTCCACCGGGAAACCATGGTGGAGACGCCCTTTGGCCGCCGCCTGCTCCGGGTGCTGAAGGACGCGGCGGAGGAGCTGCCCTGGCTGGAGCTGGAACTGGATTAAGGAAAGAGCGCCCCCGCGTACGCGGGGGCGCTCTTTGTTACAGCTCCGGCGAGTGAAACAGCTCCGGATCCTGCCAGTCATCCAGCTCAAACCCCGCTCTGGGGGGTGTGGACTGGGGCCCGGCCTGCATCCGCCCCGCCACCAGGCTGGACAGATCCTCATAGGGGGGCGGACGGTATTGGGGATCCTGGGCCGCCAGCTCCCGCTCATCGGGCTTTTTGTGCTTCATGGCGTTTCCTCCTGCAAAGCGGAAACGGAGGGCAGCTACGCCCTCCGTTTCCTGCCCAACTCAGTAGCCCCGGCTGTTGTTCCGGTTCTCGGGGTTGTTGGAGTCCTTCTTGTTCTGGCCGCTCTGCTGGTTCTTGTTCTGGCCGTTCTGCTGGTTCTTGTTCTGGCCGTTCTGCTGGTTCTTGTTCTGGCTGTTCTGCTGATTCTTGTTTTCAGAGTTGTTGAAATTGCGGTTATCCATGATTATCACCTCACGCAGAACAGTATGCCACGCTTAACGCCGGGTTATACGAGCTGGAAAAATTTTTTTAAAAATAGTACCCATTTATGACGCCCTGTGATATAATAGCCCCGAGGCGGCAATTATATTTAAACTTCATGCCGCCTGGAAGGATGGATGCTGCCGTGAAATGCCCGTATTGCGCCCATTTGGAGAGTAAGGTCGTAGACTCCCGCCCCGCTGACGAGGGGAGCAGCATCCGCCGCCGCCGGGAGTGCCTTGCCTGCCGCAAGCGCTTCACTACTTATGAGATCATGGAAAGCCTGCCGCTGATGGTCATCAAGCGGGACGGCAGCCGTCAGGCGTTCGACAGGAACAAGCTGCTGGGCAGTATGCTCAAGTCCTGTGAGAAGCGCTCCGTCCCCATCTCCACGCTGGAGCGGCTGGCGGCTGAGATCGAGCAGTCCCTGCAAAACGAGATGGAGCGGGAGGTGCCCACCACCGAGATCGGCGAGCTGGTCATGGAAAAGCTGAAGGATGTGGACGAGGTGTCCTACGTCCGCTTCGCCTCTGTCTACCGCCAATTCAAGGATATCAACACCTTCATGGCGGAGTTGACCAAGCTTCTGGAGGAAAAGTGAGGCAAATTTGAGTGCAAAAGAACCCCGGGTCAGCGGCCCGGGGTTCTTTTTTGCGTTGCTGTTAAGGCTGCTTAGCCGCCCCGGGGCCCCCGCAAAGCCGACCTTTGGCTTTGTGGGGAAATGAGGGCCAGCGGAATGAGTGAGCTTTCGCCAAAGGTGAAAGCAAACGATATGCAGCTTGGCCCGAATTAATACATCCCCATGTCGGGTGCGGCGGGAGCCGCGGGAGCGGGGGGCTCGGGCTTGTCGGCGTTCCCCATCGGGCAGGCCCGATGGGGGCCCCTTTTGATTTAGTATGCTCGGGCGAAGTGAATTCGCCCTGCGCCGAGGTTTTGCCTGCGGCAAAACACTCGTGACGCCGCACTCGCGGCGGCCCTGGTGGCCGACAAGCCCGCTAAATCCATCAGCTTTCGCTTAGTACATCCCCATATCAGGGGCGGGAGGCGCGACAGGGG
>CAMWRX010000024.1 GCA_947176765.1 uncultured bacterium | reverse complement strand
TCAGATGTGTATCAGCGCCTGGGGTAGGCGTTGGCTCGGGGGTGGGTTGGACGCTGGCCGTGGGCAGGGTACTGTCCTGCTCCTCCGCCTGTCCTTTACAGGCCGCAAGGGACAGGGCCAGAAGGGAAGCCAGACATAGACTTAAAAATCTCTGTTTTTTCACGCGAAATCCTCCCAAAAGCGTTTTGTCTCAATGGTACGGCCCCTGGGGGTGGTACTTCCATTCCCGGCCCCCGTTGGGCTTTCCCATCGAGGCAAACAGAAAGCGGCGCGGGATATAAAAACCCCACACCGCATAACACGCATAGACACAAAGCTCCAAAACGGCCCTTGAATAAGACAGGGAAAACCGTTATAATGGGGTTGGCGTAGCATATTGCTATTGTGTGGGAGTGTGCGCTCCCGCATAGGGGCGTGGGGAGGTGCGAACTCTCCACGCCCTGCCTTTTATTTGCCTCGGTGCCCTTATTCTACACCATTTGCGCCAAAGACGCAAGCCGTTTTTTGGGTTTTGAAAGCTGGGTTGCGGCTGACCTGGGAACAGGTGGCCCGCCACGGGTGGAGCCTGGGCAGTTGTCGGCCCTGGGCATAAGGCGGGGCCAAAGGTTGGTTCCGCTCCATGCAATCCCCCGCCGATGGGCTGGCAAGCCCTGAGAGACTGGCCCCGTGGGGATTGCGTCGCTCTTATGCCCTGCGGGGCATAGGGTTAAGGGCGGCGGCGTGGGGCCGCTGGGGAGCATGAAAAAACAGGGGGCCGGGTGGCTCCCTGTTTGCAATTTTTGACACCGCAAAAGTTGGATTGCACGCCAAAATTTTAATTTTTTTTGTGAAATCAGGCTATTTTCTGGTGCTTCACACGCAAGAGGTCACAGATTCGAGTTCTGTAGTCTCCACCAGAAAACGCCTGATTTCGCAAGAAATCGGGCGTTTTTGTTACTTTTTTGCATAAAATCCGTATGGGTAAAAGTCTGGGTCAGCGCAAGACCCAGACCGCGACCCATACGCCGATAGGACACAATGGAGCGGGCAGCACGGGGAGGCTTTTGTTTCCGGCTGAGCTTCCGCAGGCATTTCCTTCAGCACCATCCACGAGGAGAATTGCGAGGCATACTGTGCTATGCTGGAGGCGTGGGATACCCGGCAGGATCTGGCCCCGCTGCGGGAGTTTCTTAAATGGCGGACGGAAAAGGCGTGGGAAAAGCAGGTCGTGCGTGCGGAGAGGCGTCGGTGAGGGTGTTTTACTTGTTCTACCTTCGTTTTGTTCAATTACCCCACCATTTGGTGAGGTGGGCTCCCTCCAATAGATGGTGGGCGGGATATAACGGCGCAGGCATGAGCGGACGGGGATTTCCATTGCTCCTGCTTTTTATCGCATTGAGCCATTCCAACATGATGTTTACCTCCTTATGCCTGCTGTCCTTTTTGTCCGGTCAGTCCCGGTACTGCAGGAACCTGCTGTGTCCGCCGCACCAGCAGTATTTTGGGTATGAAAAAAAGCACTACGCTTTTCAAGCGAGGTGCCGCAACGAAGTATTTATGTACTACAGGACTGTGACTGTAAAAGGTCACAGTCCTGCCTTTTTAGACCGTTTTTCGGGTTTTACGCCGTTGACCCCTGCCGTCCCCGGCTTCGCATAGGTCGTCAGCGATGTCGATAATTCCAGCGGCTTTGTAGTAAATCTCGATTTTCTGTCTGCGATGTCCACTGCTCTTGTCAACCAGTTTATTCAGCATTTCTGCTGTCAGTTTATCCGGGTCAGTGTACTTTCGGACGCTTTTGAGGAATTGCCGAAGGTCATGCGCTTCCCGTTCGCCATGTAACCGGCTTTGTCTGTATCAATCAGATTAGTCTATTCAGTTGGCGCTCCCGTGAGGTAGTATCGCAGGATACCACACAGAGCAGAGATTTGTCAGTCGCTTATCGTGGATTTCATAGATTGCTCTGGAAAAATACGGTCTTGTATGGTATCCTGTAAAAAACAGATGGGGAGCACCGCCATGACAGATACACAGCGCCGCACTGCCGCAAAACAGTTTGCCGCCGATTGGGCCGGCAAGCCAAAATCGAACAGACCGACCAGGCCATCCTGGACGCCTGCGCTCTGTACCTGGATTATTCCCTTGCCGACCTCTACGACGAGATTGCCATCCCGCCGGAGCTACGGAAAGCCCACCAGCAGAATGACCGGGCTGTGATGCAGGCGTATGGGTTTGATATTGCGACGACCATTGCGACAAGCTGCGTGGCGGAGTTGATGAGGATGTATTAGAAGTTGGCCAAATAATTACAATTACGTCTAAAATTTGTTAAAAGGCAGGATGAATATGTTATTTAGTAAAAAGAACATAACAAAAGCTGATTTGCAAGCACTTATTGACAATCAAATGTTCGAAAACAGGGAGCTGGAGTACAAAGATTATTCATTTGTGGGCGGAAAGTTGCAGGACAAGCAAAAAGACAAATTTATGAAAGAAATTGCTGCCTTTGCAAACACAAACGGGGGCACAATTGTTATTGGGATGCAAGAGGATGAAAATCGTCTTCCTACAAGATTAAGCGGCACAGGTATGGGACTGGGCGATTTTGATAGCTGGCTGTCATCCTTTAGACAGTTAGTACTATCGCGCATTCGTCCTCATTTGCATGGAATAGACTGTATTCCTGTTGAACTCGATGATGATAATATTGCAATCGTTATTTCTGTCCCCAAAAGCTATGCCCGTCCCCATAGCTTTTGGGATGGAAATAAGGATGAGTTTTTTATGCGCCATGTCAATGGCATCATGTATATGGATATCGATGATCTGCGAAAAGAGTTTTTGTATACAAATGGATTACAGGATAAGATTAGAGAGTTTAAGCGAGAGAGAATATCCCTCATTTTAGCTAATGAATGTGTTGGAAACTTGGGAAATCTTGCTAAACTGGTAATACATATTGTCCCGGAATGGAGTTTTGAATTAGGTAACACTGTTGACTTAAAGCAGATTGATGGTAACTCCTCTGTTCATCCGCTTTCTGGCAGTAGTTGGAATTATAGATATAATGCAGATGGCTATTGTATTTTCGGTGTTGATCACTCAACCAATCTTATTCAGACATACACACAATTTTTCCGCACCGGAATTATTGAAGCAACAGAAATACGTTTAATTTCTGGAGGTCAAGATAAGGAAGTATATAATTGGAATGCGTTGCAAGGACGGTTAATACGGATTATTACAAATTATGGTACTCATCTTGATATGCTCAAGGTTCCCAAACCTTGGCACATTTCAGCGACCTTATTAAATGCAAAAGGTTATGTCACCGATACTGGCTGGGATATATCAGCGCCGATTGAAAGAGATATTGTTAACTCACTCGAAAGCATATGTACAGAGGATCACTCTTTGCAGGATGCTTTGAAACAGGTTTTTAATTCCTTATCAAACGCATTTGGTTTGGCTTATGAATAGAGCATGGAATTTTCCATCCGCCTGTCCCTGCCTGCTTTTATTTTCCCTACAGCTACATCGCTTGATCAATTACACTGCCGATAGTGTCCGCCGCCTCCCGTTTCATCCGCTGGGTGGCGTGGGTGTAGGTGTCCAGCGTGAATCCTGCGCTGTAGTGGCCCAGGGTGTTGGAGAGGGTCTTTACGTCCACACCGTTCTGCAAGGACAGCGTCGCAAAGGTATGCCTGAGGTCGTGGAAGCGGATATGCTCGATCCCAGCCGCCGCCAGGATCTTCTCGTGGGTGTGCCGGAAGGAGTCCGGGTCGTACATCGTCCCCGTCTTGGGTGAGGGGAACATATACGGATTGTCCGGGTGCTTCTCGTGCTCCAGGATCAGCAGATCCACCGCCTGCTTCGGGATGGGAATCGTGCGGATCGAGTTGCTGGTCTTGGGCTGACTAACCTTCAGCTGGCCGTTGATGCGGTTCACCTGCTTGGTCACGGAGATGGTCATGTTCTCCACATCAAGGTCAGTCCAGAGGAGCGCCAGCAACTCACCCCGGCGCAGGCCGCTGGTGAGCTCCAGGTAGTACGCCGGGAGCAGGCCGCGCTTGTTTGCCTCCTGGAGATAGGCACCGATCTGCTCCGGCAGGAGCACCTTCATCTCCTTCTTCTCAATCTTGGGAAGCTTGCACCCTTCCGCCGGGTTGGTGGTGATAAGCCGCTCCTTCACCGCCTGCTCCAACGCAGAGTTGAGGACGCCATGGACACCTCGAATAAAGCGGTTGCTCAATCCCTTATCCTTCAATTCGATGTGCTCGTACCTCTGTACCCGTCCGGAGGTTTTCAGCTTGTTGTAAAATTGCTGGATCTGTAGAGTGGTCAGCTTGTCCAGCTTGATACTGCCGATACCGGGGACGATGTGCTTCTCGATGTAATTGTTGTAGTAGTACGCTGTCTGTTCCCGGATAGACGGTTTGGAGTAGGTCTCGAACCAGAGCCGCACCCACTCAGCCACGGTGTATTTGCCGCTGCGGACTACATCCACCTTCCCGTTTTTCTCAATCGCCCGCTCCAACTTCTCCTTGCATTCTTTCTGCGTTTTGGCCAGCACGTTTTTGTAGATGGCTTTACCCGTCACTGGGTCGCGGCCTGCCGTGTATCGACCCTCCCAGCGACCATCTGGGCGCTTTCTCAAGCTGCCCTCGCCATTTGCTCTTTTCTTTGCCGTAGTCAATCACCTCCATATTTTATGTCGCCGTCATTGGTATCCATGGACTCGGCCATGATTCTGACGCCCAGCCGAAAGCCCAGGATGAAATTTTCCAGCGCGGTGATGCTATCTGCTATGTGTTGGGCGCTGACTAACTCGTTGAGGATCACCTGCTCAGCTTCGCCTAACCGCTCGGTGAGCTGCTGTTCGCACCGGGCAACACGATCTACTGCCCGTATCAATTCTGAGCCTGCGGCCATGTCCTGTTCGCAGGGTGTGATGTTGCCGAAGTAGAGATCTTCCAGGGTCTTACGCATTTTCCTCGCCTCCTTTTCAGCAACGTACCATACCACAGGCTGGTGGGAATAGCTACCGAATCCAGAGCGAGTTATCAAAACATTCACAACTTCATGGCGGGAAGAAACAACCCGAGCGGCGCTCCGCGCGGAGCGCCGCCCGCTTGCGTTTGAGAATACCTACTGTGGATATCTGGTGTAGCAGATATAATGGGGCTGCTCCTCCAGCCACCAGCGGAAATATTGCCCGCCCCAGACAGCATGGTTGTTCATACCGCTCTCGGTGACCACGATATATTCAGCTGTCTTTCTCACTACGACCACTGCGTGGTATGATTTCTCGTTTTTATACTCTACGACATCGCCGGGTCGAAGTTGATCCCAGCTTGGACGATCTATCCGCCGCCATGGGAGGTCGCCGAAAGCCGCGTCGGAACACAGTGTGGCCCAGCCGGAGCAGTGGATGCCGCGACTGTATGGGCCGTTGCTGGTAGAGCGGTAGGGGGCCGGGAAGACTGTTCCGGGTGGATAGAACTGCCGGAGATCTGCCAGCACAGCCTGTACACTTTCTTCTGTAACTGTAGGTTGAGCAGTCTCAGCTTGGTAGGGCTGGGTGCTGTCGATGTAGACGGTGTTGGTAGCAGCGTCATAGGTCACACCGAAGTCTACAGCCCTGCCGATGTCCCGGAGCCGGACATAGTTGCTACCGCCAATCAGGTAGGCGGTAAGGCCGATCTTCTCGCCGTCCAGATAGAATGCCTGGGTGGTGGGACGGGCGGTAAGATAGTCTGCCGCCTGAGCCGCCGGGCCACTCAGTGCGAGTCCGGCCAGCACTCCGATCCCCATAAAGATTGCTTCTCTTGTTCTGTTTCTCATAACGGTATCTCCCCTCGTATTGTGTTGCTTTTGGCAAGCAACAACAATGCCAAAGAATTGGGGAGAAGTCCAGAGTTTTTAGAGCTGCATCGTAGAAAAAAACAGGGCGCTGAACGAAGCACATTGCACAGTGGGCAGCACTTTAGTCAGCTGCTTTCCAACGTCTGCGCGTTAACCCACTCAATAAATTTCTCCTTCGAAACTACGATCCTGCTCCCGATTTTCAGAGTGGGAAAGCCATCACTCCGCACTAACTCATAGGCCCCTGCCCTGCTGATGCCCAGCACTGCCGCCACCTCCGGCACCGAGAGCATCAACGGAAGTTCATCGTAACTTTTGTAGACTATCTGCTTCATTCAAATTCTCCGTTGCTATGTTCCCTCAGCGTATCCTTGAAGCTGATACTGCCGTTGGTCTTTTTGATCTTCTGGACGCACCGCCACCGGAGATCGTCCAGCTGGCTTTCGTCGATCTCCAGTCCAGCGGCCAACACATTCATCATCATACTGAGTTCCACAGTCTGCTTGAACAGCAGACGGGCGATGCGATCCTCACTGCACTGGAGTGTGCCCTGCATGGCGTGGACGAAGATGGGCGGCAGGAACTCGGTGGTGTCCTGAGTGGTGAGATAGGAGCAGTAAAATTTCAGCGCATGTTCAATGAACTCATTTTGGCTCTGACAGTTTGCTTTCGGCATCAGTTCCTTGATCTTGCGATCTGTGTCCGGCGAGATACGTGCCTGGAAACGAACTTTTTCTTCTGGCATAATTTTTCCTCCTGAAAATTTCCGTAAAATTCGGCATGATGTCACCGCTCATGTCATCAGAAATCCCGCAGCGGCGGGCTTTTCCGGCGTTCATGATGTCACATCCCGTGTCAGCCCTCAAAATTTGATGTCATGGCATTTCCCGCAAAACAACCTCAGAACGTCCGAAGCCGCCGCGAAACCGTGATTCCCGGCCCGCATTGCGGGATGGTGTGTGAGGCGGTGATGTCACCGCTTTATCCCGCTGTAAAATCGAACCTCCGAACTGCCCTGTCAAACCCTCTGCGTTGCCCTCGAACCCCCGCCCTTTGGGCGTTCCGCAGCAGGCAAGCCGGGGCCATGATGGGGCTGAAACCTTTGCTCTGCCACATCGGGCTACAAACGGGCCAACACCGCGTTTTACGGGGTGGGAGGTGCACGGATGCCACCCGGCCCGTAGGGCGGGCACAAACGGCCACACAACGCGAAACAGTGGCCTTTACGGTTTTGGGCTGCTCCCGGCAGAGAAAGAGGAGGCTCCTGGCTCTCACTGACCAATGGATCTCCCTCGTCTTGCTCAACCGATCAAGCCCTTCATGCCGGCACTTGCCCTGCGGCGGAGGGATTTACTTGTTCCCCTTCGTCTTGTTCATGTACTTCCCCTCCATCTCCTGGGGTGGGGGGCTACCGGGAGATGGGGAGCGGCGGCGCTTCCAAAATGTAATACGCGTTGCTGGTCTGTCTGACACTGCCGTTTGGTCGATCCTGGTATCGCTTGACCCGCCGAATGAATCCACGCTGTTCCAACACAGCGATAGCTTCTCTCGCCGCATTGGCAGAACATCCACAGCTCGCTGCAATGGTTTTCATGGACGGCCAGCAGTTTCCCTTCTGGCCTGCGCTGCTCACCAAAAAGCTGTACACTGTGAACTGGATGGGTGTCAGGTGATAACAGAATAGCGCGTTGCTGAGTTTGAAAAACCGTTCTCCTAAAATGCTCATTGCAACCTCCTTCTACTATGCTGAGAGGGCTGGTTCTTATCTACCATAGGCTCCTATTATCCCCTCCCAACAGCTGGCAGAGACCCATTGTTCTTGGCCGGCTTAAATTATGCTCCCTACTATTTTGCTGAGTTTGAGATGGGTATGAGCGGGAGTTTTTGATCCTGTGAGAAAATCTTCCTACTACTAATCCAGATTCACAACGAGGTTGAGAATCTTTCCTGCAAAAAATTTTTGCCCTCGACCCCCTACCACAACTTTTGAAGCCCAAAACCGAACTTTTATTTTCTGAAATTTTGCACAAAGTTTTGGGGACATTTTTGTTGATGATGAAAACCCATCCCGTACTTTGTAATGCTCTTCCTGGACTGGAGATACCGCTGGGGCAGAGCGTGGTGTCTCGGCTATGAGTTTTCACAGAATTATTTGCAGGTCGAGTACCTGGAGGAGATGCAAGACAATCTCAAGAGACTTCAGCGGCAGGCACTGGATCTGCTCACCCACATACTCAGCCACAATTCGTAACTGCTGGCCGGCGACATGTCCGGCCCCTTTGTCACCGACTCTGTGTTGAGGGACAGCGATAGTTCGTCATAGCTTTTGTAGCCTTAGCTCTTCATCCTGTTCACCCCTTTCAAAATTCCCCTCACTGTATAGGCAATGAGGACGGTTTTTTTAAGCCTTTCTGCAAAATTTTTTGACTTGCTTTTTGTTATCAACCACTTCACTCTCGGTCAATTTTGCGGTAGGGCTGACAAGCTCGCTCTACTTATATATCCGACCTCACTGGATTTTGACATAGTCTTGACATAAAAAGGCACCTGCCATCTCTGGCGGGTGCCTCGCATTCGTATGTGCTTATTTCCCTTGCAGACGATTCCTGCCGTCCGCCTCATCCCACTCCTTTAACGCTTGAGCAAGAGCCGCAAAGAGCTTGCGCTGTAGATGGTCCACGCTTCCGCGATTGAGCCCATGGGCCTGGGCGTATTTGCGGATGGACAGGCCCTTCACAAAACGCTCCTCGAAATAACCGCTGTAACTACTCAAAACTGTTTTCAAACAATTCTTCAGAAAGAGCAGGTCACTTTTGAGCTCCCGGAAGTCCTCTTTTGATATCCCGATGTACCGTTTCTCTTTGACGCAGAGAGCGTACTTAGCATGGCTGAACCGATACCCCTCGCACAGCTTCTTAGCGTATTCGTGGTAGGAAACAGCGCCGGGCCTGTGCCAGTTATCGTATCCATCTTCAGTGTGAGCATCTGTTTTCCGTGTTGGACGAAGAAAGCCGTCCGCTTCAAAATTCTCTACCGCTGAAGCCGATATTCGCATCTGGGTTTGCCGTTTGAATTTCGGCTGGCGCACGCCATCAGCCAAGATGGGTTCGCAAAAGGACTGTTTGCTCATGGTGTAGTAGGTACGTTTTTCCGAGTAGACATTTGGTGTCCAGACAACTACATCCGCATCTGTATCGGAGTCCTTTGCCACGGTAACGACATAGATCAATTTGCCATCGTACCGCCTATAGTACCCAGCATAGATCCGCCTGTCCGCCATCTGCCTACCTCCTCCCCCAGGGTGCATTTTATTACCGCTGAGGCTTTTGTTCAATTGCCAATGAAGGAATCTCGGTCAGACGGGAACCAGCACAGAACTAACTACGGTTGTTCTACTGCCGGACCGAGTTGTCAGGACTCCGAAAGATTTGTAAACCAAATTGCTTCATCTATCTTGTCCATAAGAAGGCTTGCAAGAATAAGACACTTTACAGCATCCTCACGAGATATACTCAAATTTTCATGTGCCTTAGGATTGCGTATCCCCTGCATCGCACCAGCAAAAATCTGCATATATCCTTCTTGGACATTTCTCCCACTCTCCGTGTCGATACCTTCAAAAATTAGGAACGGATTTGACGGTGTGAATGCTTTGCGCATTAAATCTTGACCATCTTTTTTCTCATTGCGATACTTTCTATAGAGTTCCTTTGCCCGGAAATTCACTTCCTTTAACGCAGATTCTACCGCATCGGCGTAAAAACGCAAAGGGAATATTCGTTCTACTTGAGACCTTTCCGAAGAATAGCTTTCAATTTGCGAATTTTATCCAAATTAAATATTGGGTCGAACACCCCCATTTTCGTTCGTTCATCCTCTGAAGCTTCTTGTAGTATTTCTTCAATCAATTTATGGGCACAATCTTCATCTTCAGCATCTAACGTACTTTGTTCAAACAAAAATTCATCAATTTCCATAAGCGTTTGTCCAATGTAATTTATAGACTCAGGATTTGAATTAAAATCTGTTAGTCCGCTTATACACTTTTTAAATCCGTCTTTTTCTTCTGGCAACTCAGATTTAGCTAATTTAGAACTATCACTATCCTCCGATACAATATTTGAAATTTTATATTGTTTTTGAACGATATCGTCAACCCCTTCAATAAATTTATCTCTGAATCGTTCCCATGAGATAGGGGAAATACCGTCCATTCCCAAGTGTGCAATAATACGATCTTTAAGTTCTGTCAAAGCATACTTCCGATTTTCAGTATCTGCTATATTAAAACTTATCGCTCTTGGATTAACAGCCCCCTTAATTTTAGAGTACTGAAATCCTGGCAATAAAATACTTTGGTAAGCACTCTGTTTTACCCATGCAGCTCCCATCTCATTCAAGCAGACTGGACTATTATAGTAATTTTGTGAAAGCATCATGATTACAAAGAGGTTGTCGTTACTCATTTCATTGCGAATAAAATCGTACAAATCTCCTGCACCTTGTGGTATTCCATAACCAACGATTGAACTGCAAAACAGTTGGTTTTGTTTCACGCCCATTTGTTCAAGCATAGTTACAAATTTCTCCACAATAGGCTTGTCTGTTGTGGCATGGCTGATAAAAATCTTGGGGGCCTTATAAATTTCATCGAAGTGGTCATACATATATTTGACCACTTCCTCCATGGCCACCAAGCATTTATTCATGTCAATCAAATGTTGCTTTATTAGAATCAATAGGAGATCAAGCTGCGCGCAATCGCAAGGAAATGCAGGTCTGTAAATCGA
The DNA here is from genome assembly GCA_947176765.1 of uncultured bacterium. GTDB lineage: Bacteria > Bacillota > Clostridia > Oscillospirales > Oscillospiraceae > Enterenecus. The sequence continues at coordinate 23,455 of CAMWRX010000024.1, read as the reverse complement.
AATGATTTCTTGGCATCGCTGAACGCAGTTTTGGTAAAAATCCATTCTCTGGGTTCTAATGGATAGCATAATATAATTATCATGAAAATCATTTAGAGTCTCTTTACTTATCAAACAGCTCATCAAAATTTACCTCCCACTCTGTCTCATCTCCGCAGATATTCCGAATTTTCAGCCGCAGGGGCCGCTTATCACTCTTGACTGTGCCATCCCAGAACTCCTTGGTTTTCTCACCGTTGCGGACAACATATCCCAGTTTGTCAATCTTGATTTCACCGTCCGAATGCCACTCGCCGTCAGCGGCGGTACAATCCAAACTCAGATACTCAATCAACTCCAGTCCGTCCTCGCTGATGTCGATGGGCTTGAAGGGCTTTTTTGCAGAGGCATTCATCCGGGCTTTCTCATTGAACTCGAAAATCTTCTGCAGCACCCGGTCACTGAAAAACTTGTCCACAACAACGGCGTAGCTGCCATACAGATCGTCGTGTGTCTCCTCCACATGAAACTCCGCATGATCACTGATTACTACATCGTCCAAAATCGTTTTCAAATCTCGCAACTCGATTTTTACGGTGGTGCTGTCATCGCTATCAATGAACTTTTCAATTTCTTCTTTGCTGGTAATGTCGATATAATAGACAATAATTTTTTTAACCGAAGCATCCAGGTCTGGAATTGCTTGATGGATGATGCGGTTCATCAGCACAACGTCCAACAGCTTGGAGGAACTGTCCATCAGGTTGGGGACGTACACCGGTACCGTGCCCAGTTTGCTGTCGGAGATAGCCCCCTCCCAAAAGGAGTCCAGCTTGTCCTCATTTTTGAGACCGGGAATCAGAGACTTGATCTTCTCCATGGTCTGTACCGGGTTGCGGTAGAGCTGCACACCGTCTTTGATTTCCAGCACATCGAACTCCACGCCATTGGCCTTGAGGCGGTCGCGGGTGGTCTGGACGGAGTTGAGGCCAATGTCACAATGGATGAAGCGGCGGCCCAGCTTGTGGGCCACGGCGGCGGTGACGCCGCTGCCGCCAAAAAAGTCGGCGACGATCATACCCTCGTTGGAGGATGCTTTTATAATGCGTTCTAAGAGTGCAGGGGGCTTTTCTGTCGCATAGCTATTTCGCGATGGATCATTACCCCTTAATGACGGAATATCTCCCCAAACATCACTTAATGCTTTACCATCTTCCATAATCTCATCAACATATCTCTTATAGGGTTCTTGCCCAGCAGCTTGCCCCCTGGTTTCCCACACCCATTCACGACCATCGTCGTCTTTATGAACTTTACGTCGAAGCGTTTTTATCCGATCTTGTTTCTCATATGGAATTGCTACTGCATGACTATTTATAATTTTTTCACTGCTTAAACTATATAAAAAGATGGTATCATGTTTAGAGTTGAATTTGTTCGGAACATGCATTTCTCTGCCAGGGTAATACCATATAATTTCATTTATAAAGTTCTCATCTCCAAACACCTCATCCAACAAAATCTTTACATAATGCCCAATATGCCAATCCAAATGCACATAGATAGATGCCGTCTCACTCATAACGGATTTAATTGCCATAAGGTTTTCATACATCCAGTTAAGATATTTTTCCTTGTCCCACACATCGCCGTACATCTTTTCCTCAAAGGCTTTCAGCTTATCAATATCCAGCTCCTGCTCCGCTTGGGCAATGGCCTCCGCCACCTTGGGATTACGGCGGATGTAAACCTTTTTTGCATAGTCCGCGCCACTGGCAAAGGGAGGGTCTATGTAGACCAAATCAACTTGGATGTTATGTTCTTTCAGATATGCACAGGCGGAAACGCACTCGCCACGAATGACCATGTTGCCGTCTGCGTTCTCGCCGACGGTTTCCTGCTTCTCCATCTCATACAGGGACATTCCCCGCTGGAGGACCATGGAGGTATCGTCCGCGCCTTTGTATTTGAGAATGCGGTTGAAATTGCCGAGAACGGCTTGGCCCTCGATGGGTTCGGGAATGAAGGGGACGTATTTAATTGGCATGGCTTGAAACCTCCTCTGAATGGTTCATAGGAATTTCTATCAATTCAATTATTGAGTTATAAATCTTTTCTATGTCAGAAATATCCGCTTCCAATTCTTCTTGACTTTGTACAAAATTTTGGAATGTTAACATATCATCCTTAATTTTCATAGATTTATCTATACTAATTTGACGCGTTATAAGGATGACAAAAAAGGAAAACACCGTAAATTCATCTTGTGTTGCAGTGGATATAGTAGTAAAAGGGGCAAGAATTAGTACAAAGAAGAGGATCAAAAAGCCCAGATAAGCCAAAAAATTGGCATACTCTGAATATCGCTTTTGAAGCCGTCTGTCATTGATTGCTTTCTGTTCTATATCCGAAAGATCCTGCATCATTCCTGTTAGCCGAACTTTATTCTTCTCCGTGGTTTTTTTAATTCCAGATACCTTATGTACTAAATTCTCAATATCATTTGCAGATTTGCTTGTTTTTTCAAGAGAGGCTGATGTTTTTTCTAAAAAGACTGACACTTTTTCAAGAGAGGCGAGTTCATTTTCAATAGAGGACAATGCTTTTTCCATTTTACCTCGAGCAATTGAGACGAAGTTTTCTATATTGTCACAGGTATCACTTAACGTCTTTGCTAAAGAAGCGAACAAATCTTCAACGGCAAATAGAACGCTCGAAATGGTTACTGCTAATACAAGTGGAGTCCATAAGGGGTAATCGAAGCACAAACGCATAATTATAGCCATGAACACAAAGGTTATGTATGCCCACATAAATATGCTATTTCTCTTCATTAGCCATGCTCCTTAAAAAAATCACAAATTTTATCATGTGTCGTTACAATCCGATTTCGCTCCGGCATGGTATCCTCCAAATACAGATACTCGAACCGCTCATAGCCGAAGGCGGCATTGTTCTGCCGCAGGAACTCTGATTCCACAAAGGCCCGCTTGTCTTTGAATGTGGGATCGTTGGCATAGATTTTACCTTTTGTTTCCACAATCAGTGCCTTATGGATCTTACCATCTTTGCGCTGGATAATGAGGAAATCCGGGGTGTACATTCCGATGTAAGACCAGCCGCGCCCAGTGGATTTGTAGCATTTGATTTTGAACTCCGTCATGGCCCGGTCACCGTTGTAGTAGACTTCCAGCCCGAACCGCCCTATCTCCGGGAAGGGCAGCACTTCCCGGAGGAACGCCTGCTCAAAGCCACTGTCCGTGCGGTAGGGCAGATAGTGGAAGGAGCGGTCTTTCTGTGGATGGGAGACGATTTGTCTGCGGAGTATTTCCAAAACCTGCGTCTGACCGGTTTTCTCCGCCAGCTCCATCATTTGCCGCGTATTCTTGTCCGGTTTCAGCTTTCCTTTGTCATCCAGAATAATCCGCTCTACCACGTCCTGGGCGGGGAAGTAGTCCGCTGTATCCTGCACGTGGATTACCGGGGAGAAGTTGGCGATATTCAACAGAGAGGCTTCCTCCGGGATGCACTCAGACGTGGTCTGGTAGCTGCGTTTCTCACAGAATGCCTTACGGATATTGGCCTCTGTGCCAGGGCGGTCATATTTGGAGCTGAAGTACCGTACTCCATCGCGCTCATAGGTGATAGTCTCAAAGACGGAGCGCAGTTCATCCCGATATTTATCTAACTGCTCCATGGAGAGCGTCTCAATGCTGCTCCTGGTCAAGCCGTACAGCCATTGGGAAAATACGGCTGGCTCTACCCCTCGTTCCTGATCGTCAACATCGGTTCCAAGATCCTCCAGGGAGAGGTCTGTAGTTTTGATGATGCCCCCCATTCGTTTCACGGCGGCGCCAGTGATACCACTTTCCGGGTCAGCTTCTTCCTCCACGATAGTCTCATAGCTGACTTTGAGTTGGTAAAAATCTACTTTAGGCAGCTTCAGATAGCCGGTTCGGTCATAGCGTTTCAATTCCACGGCTCCTTGGCTGCCTGTGGTGAATTCATCCAAAGAGATATGGTGGCGCTGCTGGAGCTGGGCAATCAGCTTGTCGCCGTTGGTGCGGTTGAGGTAGATTAGCGCCGTCTCAGGGTATCCCTTGTCCACCTGGCGCAAACACCGGCAGGTGGTTTGCAGCACCATGTTCTTGGGGCAATCACCCTCCTGGGAGAGGATGATTCCGGTCAGACTACGGCAGTCCCAGCCCTCTTTGCCGATCTGTACCAGCAGGACGATACGAATCTTCGAAATGGGATTGTCCAGTGTATCAAACTGCATCTGGCTGTCGGTCGGCTGGGGATGCTGCTTGTTTCCCCTGTGGAATTTCAAAATACAGTCAAGGGAAATCCCATATTCTTGGGCTATTTGGCAGACAAGCGGATAGACCAGTTCCTCCAGTTTTTCAATGGTGCCGCAGTAAATACCCATCTTGGCGGCAGTGCCATCCTGGTACACCATGTCCCTATAAGTATCCAGAAACTCCCTCGCGCCGTTTTCGATGATCCGGCTACTGTCGGCAATGTCCGCAATTTTTACTATGGGACGCTTGAGAAAATTTCCGACACCGTCTACTAAATGGTAGTAGTAGACCGTGTTGGTGATCTCAGCGGTACCAACGGTGAGCTTGTCCGTTACCGTGATTTTCTCTGCCTTTTCCAGATAGGGCGTGCCTGAAAAGCCAATGGCCGAGTTGATTGTGCCGCCCTCTGTCCAGCGGTTGACCACGGCCCGCAACTTGATTTCATCACTGATGGCGTGATGCACCTCATCTATGAAAATGGAGAGCGCGGGCAGTTTTCCAATCAAGTTTCGCAGTTCATTGGCTTGCCGGTCTTTCTCGTCGTCACTTTCTTCGAACCAACTGACTTGACCGCCTTTTTCCTGAACACGATCCAAAATCACCTTCTCTGCATTGGTCACTGCTACTAACCCGAACAACTCGGAAAGCGGCTGATGGTTTGCAATCTTCTGAACATTGGGATTTTTTGTTTTGTTGGATTTGCTGGCCGTCTTACCCTGATCCAGCACCTCAAAGGAGAGCATCCTCTTAATCGCCGACGCCGAAGGTTCGGGAATCACCCAGGCTGGGTTGAACTTTTGAATCGTTTTCAGGCTTGGAACAACAGACGATTTCAAGCCAGAAGGCGCAAAAATGATAAAATTGTGGGCAAAGGCCGGATTATTCGGCTCATTTATGGCAAAATACAAATCCAGATAGATAAAAGCCGCCATTAGGTAGGTTTTGCCTGCCCCCATAGGAAGACTAAACAGGTAATCGGTATAGGAAACCCCGTAAAAAGCATCACGGAAAAATTGGCAGTAGTCGATACTCTCCGGTGCCTTGCGAATCTGTTCCTCCAGCTTTTGGGAGACCTGTTCCCTGGCATCATTTTTGAGCGACGCATACTCCAACAGGGCCGCCGCTGCTGGATGTTCCTCCAAATATGTCCGGGTACTACTTGAAAGCTCCACGGTCTGTAAATCCAGCGTGTTGAATCGTCCCTCTTGAAAAAGGCAGGAGAGCGGCCTGCAATCACATCCAATCTTAAGAAACAGATATGTCTTTATGGCATCGACCTGCGCATCGCGCATCTGGCCGGCCTTCTCAATATAAGCGATCAGCTCTTTGGCCGTGCATTCAGAAGCTGCCAACCAACGGTCACGGGCCCTCGTTATCATTCGGTAAAACATTGGGCACCTCCAATCAGGTGATGGGAGAATATCTTTAGAGTGCTTGAAACAATATTTTCGCTTGTATTATATACCGCAAAGGTGAAATCTGTCAATTTTACTATTATCCTACCAACAAATAATTACTTTAGTTTTGCCTTTGTATTGTGCTGTAGCTCTTACATTGGGTGAAGAGGGTTTTTTAATAAATGGTTAGAAAACCCTTGCTGAATCCCCTTTCTTTTTTGCTAAACATATGCTATACTATTCTTAAAACAATTCGAATTGGAGGCGAGCCGGCATGGAAGTGATCCGAAAATTTATTGATGCCAACAGTTTGATGTCCATTATGACTCTGCCCGAAGCATTTAGAAATCAGAAGTTAGAAGTTATCGTACTTCCTGCCGATGAGTCGGAGCAGGTATCAGAAGGACAAACAAAAGACATTCATAGCATCGTACAGTCCTTGGTTGGCTCCATTCCACACACAGATCTGTCCTTGAATGCTCTGAGGGACGAAAGGCTCAAAAAATATGAAGCTGCTTATTGATACCAATGTGGTGCTGGATATCCTGCTAAAACGGGAACCATTCTATGAGACAGCAGCGGATGTGCTGAAGCTTACCCAGCGGGATGATGTGCGAGAATATATATCCGCCTCCGCAGTGACAGATATATACTATATTGCCCACAGGCAACTCAAGGACAAGGCGGCAGTGAAAGAGCTTTTGAAAAGGCTTCTCATTGTCGTATCAGTCGCAGCAGTTTCTGAGCGCGAAATCATTAGCGCTTTGGAGTTAGCATGGAATGATTTTGAGGATTCTGTCCAATATTCTGTTGCCTTGCTGAATGAGATGGACGGGCTGGTGACGAGAAATCCCACAGACTACGTGGATGCGGATATCCCGATTTGGGAACCGAAACAGATATTGCAGAAACTTTCTGCAGAGGATAATTAGCACCAGAAGTCTCGTTTACTTGTTCTCCTTCGTATTGTTCTATTACCCCACCACCTGGTGAGGAGGGGCCCCTGCACAGAATGGAGAGTGGACTTCAAGGTTTCCACTTTTTAGCGGGCATATCACAATTCCACTCAGTTTTTCAAAATGCTGACCCATACGCAGACCCATACGCCGAAACGAGCGGGTGGAAACAATGGACGGGGCTGCTCCAAAGAGCAACCCCGTCCGGGCAAAACAGTGCCAAACGGATACAAAAGCATCGATTTTATTTCCATCCGAATCTTCACACGCAAGAGGTCACAGATTCGAGTTCTGTAGTCTCCACCAGAAAACGCCTGATTTCGCAAGAAATCAGGCGTTTTTGTTACTTTTTCGGTGCAAAACCGTATAGGTCAAAATCTGGGGCAGCGCAAGACCCAGACCGTGACCCATACGCCGATAGGATACAATGGAGCGGGCAGCATGGGGAGGCTTTTCACAGGCTCCCACCCAGTATCATCCGTGAGGAATACTATGCTGCGCTGGAGGTGTGGGATGTCCGGCAGGAGCTGGCACCGCTGCAAGAATTTCTCAGGCAGAAGACGGAAAAACGTGGGAGAAGCGGATCGTGTGTGCGGAGGGCATCGGTGAGGGTTGAGGGTGTTTTACTTGTTCTACCTTCGTCTTGTTCTATTACCCCACCAGTTGGTGAAGAGGGGGCCCTCCAATGGATGGTGGGCGGAGCGCACTCCGGCTTATTTACCTTTGGGGTAGTGGGTTTGCTTTATCTCCTTGAGTCTCAGAAATCTCTTGTAGACCGTATTCTGTATAGAGCATTTTCACTACCGGGATTTCATAATACCCACTGGCATCTCGAATCAATTTTTCATGCTGCTCCTCGATTTTTAGCCCCAACAAAACACGTTTTGGTCGGACGAACTGAATTTTTGCCCTGCTTCCAAAACGATTCTGGCACATCTTCTGGCGCAAAATACCATGAGCCAACATTATAAATCAGCCGCCATTCATTTTCATAGGACCAGTCTTTCAACTTATGAATCAAGAAGTAATCCATTAGCCCAAATTCTCTCTTTTGCTTCCCAAGAGTTCTCTCTACCACATCAGGCAGTTTATTCACATAGAGCACTGGAAACAAACGATTAATCGTATAGACATTCGTAATGTCCTGTGGATCATATTCCAAGCAAACCCCACTACAACTTTGTGCATAGTGATTCCACATAGGTAGATTATCTGGCTTTGTTGTAAAACAAGCAAATCGTGATGACATATGAACCATTTTATTAAATGATCTATTAACCTCGGCCAAGGCTTTCATGGAAACATAAATCAATGCTTGCACAATTTTTTCTTGCTCTGCCTTATCATTTGGCGCACTTTCGCTGGCAACCAAATGTATCAACTCATCATACCAGTTAGGGCTTTGAAATATTTGCCCCAAAATCTTGTCGGCAAAATGTTGCTGCAGGCTGCTCCGAAATGTTTCTTGGTTTAAGAAATAGTGTGCAGGCTGTCACAAGCATCAAATGGATCGTTCATATCATCTGGATGGGCAAGATATATCTCTCCTTCGCAAATTTCTTCAAGGGTCGGTATATACCGAGCCATTGCTTGCCGTTACTTGCCGCCATTTGACGAGGAGGAATGCTTTCATTAAAGCTAAACTTTAAAGGGTGTCTGTAAACTGTTCATTGTGTGTTTTCCTTTCTTGCTTACGCTAAACTTTCCCGTACCGTTTTTGCGGCTTTAACCAGGTTTGTCAGGCTGGCCACCGTTTCCGGCTCCCCTCTGGTTTTTAGGCCGCAGTCTGGGTTTACCCACAGGCTTTCCCTTGGAATTTTCTCCAGCATCAACCGCAGAGCCGTTTCAATCTCCGCTACGTTGGGCACGCGAGGGGAGTGAATATCATAAACGCCGGGCCCCGCCTCGGTTTCAAAATGATTTGCCTTCAGGGAATCTAAAATGGCCAGCTTGGAGCGGGACGCCTCAAATGTGATAACATCCGCGTCCATGGCGTCGATTTCCGGGATGATGTCCTCAAATTCGCTGTAGCACATATGGGTGTGGATTTGAGTTTCCGGCTTCACACGGGCGTGGCACAGGCGGAACGCCTTGATGGCAAAATCCAGATATTCGCTGTGCCAGTCCGCCCGGCGCAGGGGCAGTTTTTCCCGCAGGGCCGCCTCGTCGATCTGGATGATGCGCACCCCGGCGGCCTCCAGCTCCAGCACTTCGTCCCGGATAGCAAGACCGATTTGATACATCATCTCTTGGGTGGTGATATCCTCCCGAGGGAAGGACCAGTTCAAAATCGTGACCGGCCCAGTGAGCATCCCCTTCACATCTTTGCCTGTCAGGGAGTTGGCGTACCGAATATAGTCGGTGGTGATGGATTTTTTCCGTCTGACATCGCCGAAAACGATGGGCGGTTTCACGCCCCGCGTGCCGTAGGACTGCACCCAGGCGTTAGCGGTGAATACATAGCCACTGAGGTTTTCGCCGAAAAATTCTACCATGTCGTTGCGCTCAAACTCACCGTGGACCAGCACGTCCAGGCCGAGCTCCTCCTGCAATTTGATGCAGTTTTTGATGAACGCCTTGGCGTTGGTGCGATATTCCGCCTCGCTAATCTCGCCTTTGCGGTATTTGGCCCGGTTCTGCTTGACCTCTTTGGTCTGAGGGAAAGAGCCGATGGTGGTGGTGGGCAGCAGGGGCAGTCCCAGCACCTTGCGTTGGAGGGCTTGGCGCTCCTTTCGAGGCATCTGCCGGGTGAAATCCGCATCGGTCAGGGCATTCACCTGGGCGCGTACCTCGGGGTCCTCCCGGAGTCCGCCGCTTCGGAACAGGGCCTGATTCGTGCAGTAAGCGGAACTGAAGTGATAATTCGGCGTCTCCGACAGCCGGCACAGCTCCCTCAGCTCCGCCAGCTTTTCACAGGCAAAGGAGAAGTGCTGGGTGATCTCCGCCGGAAGCTGGGGCTCGTTCCGCACCGTATACGGCACATGGAGCAGAGAGCAGGAGGTGCTGAGCACCGTCCGCTGGCAGACAGCTTTCAGCTCCCCGAGCCGCCCCAGCACCTTGGCATAGTCGCATCGCCAGATATTTTTTCCGTTGACCAGTCCCGCGAACAGCGTCTTGTCTGCCGGGAAGCCGTGGGCAGACATCAGTGCTGCCGTCTGCCTGCCCTCTACAAAGTCCAGACCGATGCCGTCAAAAGGCAGGGCGCAAAGCCGCTCATAGCAGTCCCGCACGTCGCCAAAGTACGTCTGGAGCAGCACCTTGACGCTGCCCTTGGCCGCCAGCAGCTTTTCATACAGAGCGCAGAAGAACTCCACATCCTCCGCGGTCAAGTCCATGACAAGATACGGCTCGTCCATTTGCAGCCAGCGCACACCGTTTTCCGCGCACTTCTCCAAGACAGATGTGTACGCCGCCAACACGGCGGAGGCAAAATCTGCCGCGGTCTTTTGACCCGTGCAGTGGGCCAGCTTCAGGAAGGTGAAGGGGCCGACCACCACCGGCTTGGTCTCAATACCCATGGCCTTTGCCTGACGGTAGCCGTCCAGGAACGCGTCAGAGCGCAGGCGCGGCTCCGTGTCGTCATCCAACTCGGGCACGATGTAGTGATAGTTGGTGTTGAACCACTTTTTCATCGCCAGCGCCTTTACGTCGCCTTGGGGACCCTGATAGCCTCGGGCCATGGCGAAATAGGTCCCGATATCATCCAGGTGCAGCTCCCGGAAACGCTGGGGAATGGCGTTGAGCATAAATGCCATGTCCAGCATTCCGTCATACAGGGAGAAGTCATTGGACGGGATAAACGCACAGCCCGCGTCCCGCTGGGTCTTCCATTGAGCGGCCCGCAGGCGTGATGCGGTATCCAACAGCTCCGCGCCGCCGATTTCGCCGCGGAAGTACTTCTCCGTCTCAAATTTCAATTCCCGATGCGCTCCGATGCGGGGGAATCCCACAATAGAAAATTCCATAGGTTACACTCCAATCCGTTAGAATTGCCTTTAGTTTATCCCTACCAGACTGATATGTAAAATATAAAAAGCCAGCGGTTCGCCATAGGTAAAAACTATGGCAAACCGCCAGCTTCCGGCTCTTTAGTTGGAAGGCAATCTCCGTTTCAGAGCCTCGATATACAGCCGTCCAAAGCGGCCGGGAATCATTTTATTATGGGTAATGTATCCGATTTCCATGCGGTCCTCCACCGCCAAAGGGACCGCTACAATGTTCGGCCCATTCAGCGCCTCGCTGATGACCCCGCTGCAAATTGTGTAACCGTCCAGGCCGATGAGCAGGTTAAACAGGGTGGCCCGGTCCCGGACCACAATATCTTTTTTGGTTTCCAGCGTGCTGAGGATTTCCTCGGAAAAATAGAAGGAATTGTGCTCCCCCTGTTCATAGGACAGCCGCGGGTAGGGGGCCAGATCGTCAAGTGTCACCGCCGTCCGCCTGGCCAGCGGGTTGGAGGCGCTGACGAACACATGGGGTTTGGCAGTGAACAGGGGCCAGAACCGCAGGTCGTTAGCCCGGAGGGTCTTGCGCAGGATCGTTTCATTGAACGGGCTCAGGTAGAGCACGCCGATCTCACTACGAAGCCTTGCCACATCCTCAATGATCTCATAAGTCTGGGTCTCCCGGATGCGGAAATCGTATTCGTCCCCGCCATACTCCCGCAGCAGGTCCACGAACGCCTCCACCACAAAGGAGTAATGCTGCGCGGAAACGCAGAACAGGTGCTTTCCGGTTTTCCCGCCGGTGTACTTCTCCTCAATCAGCCTCGTCTGTTCCATGACCTGCCGGGCATAGCTCAAAAATTCCTCGCCCTCAGAGGAAAGGATAATGCCCTTATTGGTGCGGTTGAATATAGTAATGCCCAGTTCGGCCTCCAGTTCCTTAATGGCTGCCGTCAAGCTGGGCTGGGAAATATACAGGGTCTTCGCGGCCTCACTGATAGTTCCCTTCGCGGCGACGGCGGTCACATACTTCAATTGATGCAGTGTCATGGCTCCCTCCCGTAAAACCCGGCTGTCCTGAAACAGGAAGGGCACGCCCAAAAAGCGGAGGTCTTGCTCCGCGCAGGCGCAGTGTGCTTCCGGTTCCGGCAGAAGTACCGCTCTCTCCCACGTATCTGACTTATCTCCTGAAACGGAGCATCACAGTGACCGACTCGCCGGGCTTTGCACCCGATTCCGTGTTCCATAAGGGATGGATGAAGAAAAGCGTTGATTTTGATTCAGGGATATTATAATACAAAATCCCCTAAAAGTCATCCTTATATCTTGATACTGTCAGGCACCAATCTTACAATCCCCCTTGACAACAGCTTTAGAAATTCATCTTTCCAGTTCATATTCCATACCTCCTTGGTCAACCATTATATCACCAGAAAAGACTGCGAACAATGGAGCGGCAGGAGCAGACGGAAAATTCTCGTCCACTCCTGCCTTTTTCTACCTCTGGTTGGCTTACATTGCCTGGTCTATGACGCTGCCGATGGTGTCTGCTGCCTCCCGTTTCATCCGCTGGGTGGCGTGGGTGTAGGTGTCCAGCGTGAACCCCGCGCTGTAGTGCCCCAAGGTGTTGGAGAGGGTCTTTACGTCCACGCCGTTCTGCAAGGACAGCGTCGCAAAGGTATGGCGTAGGTCGTGGAAGCGGATGTGTTCGATTCCGGTTGCCGCCAGGATTTTCTCGTGGGTGTGCCGGAAGGAATCCGGGTCGTACATTGTACCCGTCTTGGGCGAAGGGAACATATACGGGCTGTCTGGGTGCTTTTCGTGCTCCAAGATTAGCAGATCCACCGCCTGTTTCGGAATGGGGATTGTGCGAATCGAATTACTGGTCTTGGGCTGGCTCACCTTCAGCTGCCCGTTGATACGGTTGACCTGCTTGGTCACCGATATGGTCATGTTCTCCACGTCAAGGTCAGTCCAGAGGAGGGCCAGCAGTTCGCCTCGGCGCAGGCCGCTGGTCAGCTCCAGGTAGTACGCAGGGAGCAGGCCACGCTTGTTTGCCTCTTGAAGATACGCACCGATCTGCTCCGGCAGGAGCACTTTCATCTCCTTCTTTTCGATTTTCGGAAGCTTACACCCTTCCGCCGGGTTGGAGGTGATGAGCCGTTCCTTCACCGCCTGCTCCAACGCGGAGTTGAGGACACCATGAACGCCTCGGATAAAGCGGTTGCTCAGCCCCTTGTCCTTTAGCTCGATGTGCTCGTACCTCTGTACCCGCCCGGAAGTCTTCAGCTTGTTGTAGAACTGCTGGATTTGGAGCGTCGTGAGCTTGTCCAGCTTGATGTTCCCGATACCGGGAACAATATGCTTTTCGATGTAGTTGTTGTAGTAATACGCTGTCTGCTCCCGGATGGAGGGCTTGGAGTAGGTTTCGAACCAAAGCCGCACCCACTCAGCCACGGTGTATTTGCCGCTGCGGACTACATCCACCTTCCCGTTTTTCTCAATCGCCCGCTCCAACTTCTCCTTGCATTCCTTCTGCGTTTTCGCCAGCACGTTTTTGTAGATGGCCTTGCCTGTCGCCGGGTTGCGGCCCGCTGTGTAGCGACCCTCCCAGCGGCCATCCGGGCGCTTTCTCAAGCTGCCCTCGCCATTTGCTCTTTTCTTAGCCGTACTCAATCACCTCCATATTTTATGTCGCCGTCATTGTCATCCATGGATTCGGCCATAATCCTGACGCCCAGCCGGAAGCCCAGGATGAAATTTTCCAGCGCAGTGATGCTGTCAATCTCATGCTGTGACCTGATGAGCTTTGTGAGGATCGTCTGCCTGGTTTCGTCGAGCTGCTCTGTGAGTTGGCTTTCATAATGGGCGACACGATCCACTGCCCGTTTCAGTTCTGAGCCTGTGGTCATGTCCTGTTCGCAGGGTGTGATGTTACCGAAGTAGAGATCTTCCAGGGTCTTACGCATTTTCCTCGCCTCCTTTTCAGCAACGTACCATACCACAGGCTGGTGGGAATAGCTACCGAATCCAGAGCGAGTTATCAAAACATTCACAACTTCATGGCGGGAAGAAACAACCCGGGCGGCGCTCCACGCGGAGCGCCGCCTGGGTGCGTTGGAGGATGCCTATTCTGGATATCTTGTGTAGGAGATATAATGGGGTTGCTGCTCCAGCCACCAGCGGAAGTACTGCCCACCCCAGACGGCGTGATTGTTCATGCCGCTCTCGGTGACCACGATGTATTCCGCATTCTTCCGAATCACCACTACTGCATGGTATGATTTCTCGTTTTTATACTCCACAACATCGCCGGGTCGGAGCTGATCCCAGCTTGGGCGCTCTATCCGACGCCATGGGAGGTCGCCGAAGGCGGTGTCGGAGCACAGTGTGGCCCAGCCGGAGCAGTGGATGCCCCGGCTATAGGGGCCGCCGCTGGTGGAGCGGTAGGGGGTTGGGAAGACTGTTCCGGTGGGGTAGGTTTGCTTCAGCTGTTCCAGGGTCGCCTGTACGCTTTCTTCCGTGATACTGGCAGAGGGGAAGATTGTGGTCTGTGCAGGAGTGGTCACTTCCTGTTCGTAGTGGGTGTCTGGGTCGATGTAGACACTGTTGGTGGCGGAATCGTAGGTCACACCGAAGTCTACAGCCCTGCCGATGTCCCGGAGCCGGACATAGTTGCTACCGCCAATCAGGTAGGCGGTAAGGCCGATCTTCTCGCCGTCCAGATAGAATGCCTGGGTGGTGGGACGGGCGGTAAGATAGTCTGCCGCCTGAGCCGCCGGGCCACTCAGTGCGAGTCCGGCCAGCACTCCGATCCCCATAAAGATTGCTTCTCTTGTTCTGTTTCTCATAACGGTATCTCCCCTCGTATTGTGTTGCTTTTGGCAAGCAACAACAATGCCAAAGAATTGGGGAGAAGTCCAGAGTTTTTAGAGCTGCATCGTAGAGAAAAACAGGGCGCTGAACGAAGAACATTGCACAGTGGGCAGCACTTTAGTCAGCTGCTTCCCAAGCCTGGCTTTGCGCCACCTGAGCAATATGACAAAGTAAATCGCCAGGATCCCCGTACAGACATCTATGCGCTGGGAGCAACACTGTATTATGCGATGACCGGTGTGAAACCAGAAGAATCTACAAGCCGGAAGATAAAAGATACCATTGTGGAGCCGTCTGCGGTGGACAGCAGCATCCCGGCAAACATCAGCACAGTGATTATGCGCGCAATGTCAATCGAGCCACAATATCGGTTCTCTACGGTAGAGGAGTTTGAAACGGCGCTGATGAGTGGTAAAAAAGTGGCATCCGTGAAAAAGGAGCGGGCAAAACGAAAACGCCGCAGAATTATTGGAATCACGGCTGCGCTTCTGGCAGCTATTGGCGTAATTATTGCGGTTTTTTATGCTCTTGGCCTTCAAAGAAATGAGACCGGACTGCCGGACGCTGATTTGCTGATGTGGTACGTTCAAACAGGATCGGAAGAGATAGATCAATCTAAAGCACAGGCCCTCAGAAACATTGTCAATACATTCACCAGCGAATATAGCAATGTCAAGGTAGAACTCGTTCCAATAGAGTACGCGGAATATGCTAATGCCCTTGGAGCGGCTGCCTCATCAGGACAGATGCCGAGTTTGTTCGAGTTAACAAATCTGGATGAAGGCGGTATGATAACGCTGGAACACGAGCTGGCACAATTACAAAACACATCTTATTATATTCCTCAAATGGGAACAGAATCGCAATACCCCATAGGGATCGTCGTTCCGGTTATCTATATAAATACCGAGGCCGGCTCGGTGGACTCCCTGGCAGATATCCAGCAGATTATAGAATTCTGCAGCGAGTTGGGCGGATATTTTGAGGTCAAACGAGAGGTTGTCGACATATACTCCGCGATATACGGGGACGAAATTTCCAATTATGCAGTGGAAACAGCAATAGATGATTTTCTCTCCGGTGACGCATGGATTTATTTAGGTGATTCGTCCGATTATTTTACAATTCAACGCACATTACCCGGTGGCTACTCTCTGCTCATGCCCGGAAGCAAGAACGCAGTCTATCGGTATGGCGCCTGTTGGAGTGTATCCGCTTCGGATGAAAATACGCAGAGAGCAGCAGCTGCCCTGACCGCTTATCTTAGCAGCGATTTGGCCCAGGATTATCTATATATACAAGCAGAAAGCCTCGACCTGCCGATTACTTATTCAGCCATGACCGAATTTCTTTCTGTCTACAGCGAATTGGAGTGTGTTAAGGAGTACTTAAAGCGGCCCTTTACAGAACCTGCTTCCAGTGTGGATGAGCTTATGCAGATGGCCGATTCTTCTGCGTTGGAAGAATTAAAGAAGGGTCCCGAACCCTCATTTGAGGACGTTCCAGAAGGCGCGTGGTATACTGATGCGGTGAATTCCGTCTGTGACAGGGGCCTTGTGGATCCCGTTGACGAAAACCACTTTGGTACAAACCAGATTGCTGATAAGGCTTCGGTCGTTGTTTCCTTGTACCGACTGGCGGGATCGCCTAAACCGAAAGGATCTGCCCCATTCTCAGATGTGGATATGGACACGGAGCTGGGGAAAGCTGCCGCCTGGGCTTATGAGAACGGAATCCTGTCTGGCAGCGGGGACGATCTGCTCCACGGGGCTGGCACTGTAAATTTGGAGATGTTGGCCGTGATGCTCTACCGGTATGCCAGGCATTCGGGGCTGGATATTTCTGCTGATACTGATCTCTCGGCATATAGCGATGGCGAAGGTGTATCTGGATGGGCCCGGGATGCGATCAGTTGGGGGATCACCCATGAGATATTTACAGCTCGGGCAGGTGGAGCGCTTGCCACAAAGGACGCCGTGTCGAAGGCCCGTCTCGTCGTATTCCTGGAGCGGATGATCGAAGGCTTTGCACTATGATTTTAATGAAAACACCACAACGAAAGTTTATCGAAGCATTAACACAACCGATAGCACTTATGAAGATTGAAGGTGATTCTGCATTATGATGGTACGCTGTTTAGGCTGCATGACTGAATATGAAGAAAGCAACCAGGTTTGCCCGAATTGCGGCTACGCGTCGGATTCACGGGCAGAGAGTTCGCTGCACCTGCGGCCCGGAACGTTGCTGGCCGGGCGCTACACAATTGGAAAAGTCATTGGCTTTGGTGGCTTTGGCGTAACTTATATCAGTTGGGATAAAACACTGCAGCAGCCCGTGGCCATAAAAGAGTATCTCCCCAGTGAGTTTGCCACCCGCGCAGGAGGCCAAACCCATGTCACAGTGTTCAGCGGAAATAAGGCGGAACAATTTGCCGGTGGGATGGTCAAATTTATTGACGAGGCAAAACGGCTGGCAAAATTCCAGAGCGAGGAAGGCATTGTTCGGGTCTATGATAGCTTCGAGGCCAACAACACCGCCTATATCGTCATGGAATACCTGGACGGCGAGACGTTGACCGCCTATCTGGAGCGGGAGGGGAAAGTGCCGATAGGCCGGGCTATACAAATGCTGACCCCAGTGATCCACTCTCTCGAAACAGTGCACCAGGCAGGAGTTATCCACCGGGATATTGCGCCGGACAATATCATGATTACGAAAGACGGCCAGGTGAAACTCATTGACTTTGGCGCGGCCCGGTATGCCACGACCTCTCACAGCCGCAGTCTCACCGTCATCATCAAGCCAGGGTATTCGCCGGAAGAACAGTACCGCAGCCGGGGGGATCAGGGGCCGCATACTGACGTTTACTCCTTAGGTGCGGTTCTGTATCGTATGGTGACTGGAGTGACTCCTCCGGACGCCTTAGAGCGCCGGGCATTTTTCGAGAACAAGAAAAAAAACATCCTGATTTTCCCCTCGAAAAACTGTAAACTTACTCGGAACCAAGAAAATGCGATCTTAAATGCAATGAATATACGCGTTGAGGATCGAACATCAACGGCGGAAGAATTTTTGTCACAGTTGACTGCTGTTTCCCGGGTGCAGCGGGTGACTGGGAAGATCAAGGTCATCGACCTGATGAAATGGCCTTTGTGGGCTAAAATTACGGTCCCCGTATGCGGTGCCGCCGCCATTACGCTGCTAATCCTGTTGTTCACGGGGATAATTGGGTTTGAAAATCATTTAGCTACGACGCTGTCGATAGGAGACAATATGACCCGCGTCCCCAGCGTGGTCAACTGTACTGTGGAAGCGGCGCAGGACAGACTGGGTGAAGCGGGTCTGCCTGCCGTCATCAGTGGCCGCGAAACGTCCGATACGATTCCGGCCAACATGGTTTTGCGGCAAAGCGTGAGCGCCGGGGAGATTGTGGAGAAAAATACCCGTGTAGAACTGTACATCAGTGCGGCGGCGGAGCCAGCAGTGGAAGAGAACACGATGCCGAACGTTGCCTACTACACCCAGGCCGAAGCGGAGGAGATGCTGAAAAAGCTGGGCGCGGTGGTCACAGTGGAGCAGGAGTACAGCAGCGACGTGGCGGCGGGCATCGTGCTCAGGAGCAGTATAACGGCTGGAGAACCTCTGGCAGAGGGCGACGCTGTGACCATCTATGTCAGCATGGGGCCGGAGCCTGCGCCCGAAGAGACGGGGGAGCCATCTGATGAACCTGCGGGATCTGAGAGCCCCATACCCACATCTGCGCCAGCTTCTGTTTCTGCGGTTACGTTGAGCCGCAGTTCGCTTGACATGAATAAGGGTAATAGCACCACATTAAATGCATCTGGTGGAAATGGTGTCTATAGCTGGAGCAGCAGCAATTCAGCAGTGGCAACGGTTAGCGGGGATGGTACAGTAAGAGCGGTTGGCGGCGGAACAGCAACTATTATGGCATATAGTGAGGGGAAAAGTGCCTCATGTATTGTACATGTATCTATTCCAGTTGAACGTCTCAGCCAAAGCCAAACGGGTATTAGCATGGAAAAAGGTGAAACCAGGACATACTCTGTTTCAATATATCCTTCAGATGCAACAGATCAGAATGTTACGTGGCATAGCTCCAATCCGTCTGTTATATCCGTAACTCCGCAAGGGAAAAGCGTTACACTCACCGGCTTAAATCCAGGATCAGCTACGATAACAGCTTCTTGTGGTGGAAAGTCGGTATCACAGGAGTGTAAGGTTTATGTTACAGCAACCGCCTGGCGTATAACTAATGTTCAGCAAGAGGACGGCAGTGACAGTGAGTATCTACTTCACTTAAGCCGAGGAGCTACATTCCAAATCCAAATTGAATTCTTTCCGAAGGACGCAAATAATAATGTTAGCTGTACTTATACTTCAGGTGGTTTTATGTATGGAGACGGGACAGCTTTTAATGGAGCCTATGTTAGCGATTCGGGTTTAATATCCGTGCCAAACTCAGCGACTGGTGGACTTATTTCAGTTCGATGCGGAAATCTTGGAACAAAGTATATTTATGTATATGTTGATTAGAAACAACAGCGGGACAGAGATACCTCTGTCCCGCTGCTGCCTCTTTCTTACTCAGTTCTTGCGGTGTCATTCATCAGGCAAAGCTGCCCATTCATCAGAAACGGCCCAATCCCCACGTCAGATATGGTACGTTATAGCTACGATAAGGAAACCTCTTTCAAACAAATTGAAAAGGAGCGCAAAACCATGAAAAAACGTATCACATCTTTTGCCCTGGCACTGATCCTGGCCTTGGGCCTGCTGCCCGCCATTACGCCCACGGCCTCCGCCGCCAGCGTCACCACGAATGACATGGCCAGCCTGGCCAGCGCTGCCCAGCAGGCGATAGGCAGTTCTGCTGCCGACTTGGGCCTGCCTTCCGGTGATTGGTGCGGCTATTTCGTCGGCAATCGGATGAACAACAGCCAGATTGCCGCGAAGCTGGGGACAACCCCATATAGCGTCTGTGCCTATGCCATCAGCTTGGTGAGCTGGATCTGCGCCACAAAGGATGCTGGGGTGTTTTATGTTGCCTCCCCGGTTCATCAAAACCGGCTGTTGGAAATTGATCCCCGCCTGGGGAGCAATGGCCGCATGGTGGCAAGGACCAGCGACGGGTGGTCCCCTCTTCCTGGCGACATTCTCCAATTCTCCTGGTCTAACTGGAATCTCCACACCTTTGATCACACCGGCATTGTGGTCAGTGTCAGCGGCAATATGATCACCTATGTGGACGGGAATGGCCCCTCCGGCCGCGTCGCAGCCCACACCATTTCCAAAGATTCGTCCACCATTATCGGACATATTCGGTTCAATACAGACGGCGCGCTCCCGTCCAGCAATCCCCCGGAATATTTTGACTGCAATGTGATGATCTACTGCGTCAATGGGCAGGTGGTAAACCTTTATAATAATCCAGGGGACAATGTAAGAGCGGATTATTTCAACCAGGGGCAGGCTGCGCGCAGTATGTATGGCGTCAAAATGAGTGATGGATCTACCTGGTATCAGATTTCCGCAACCAGTCTCGGGGTGGCCAAAACCTTTTGGCTGAAGTATGAGAGCGGCAAAATGACAGTAGCTGATCTCCAGCCTCAGCAGCCCACGCCCTGTTCGCACAACTGGGATGCTGGCGTAGAAACTGTATCTCCCACATTGACTGCATCCGGCACACGAACCTATACCTGTACGACCTGCGGCGAAACAAAGACAGAAAGCATTCCCATGAAAACCTCCGTCTCAGGCCGCTGCTACGGCGACGGCGATGTGCGCTGGACACTCACCAATGATGGAACGGTGACTATTTCCGGAACCGGAACACTCAACCAAGTGTCCGCTGGTTTGGGCGAGTATATTAACAAGGCGAAGCACGTTGTTGTCAGCGAGGGGATTACGAAGCTAATGCTCTCCTTTATTGATTGCAAAACGATCCAGACGATTCAGCTTCCTGCTTCTGTGTCTGATGTGCAAATCAGCGCATTTCTCGGCTGCACTGCCCTGACCAGCGTTACAATCGACCCACAGAATTCCTGGTTTACAAGCATAGACGGCGCGCTCTTTACCAAAAACATGGATACCATTATCCTCTGTCCCGCGGGGCGCAGCGGCAACTACTCTATCCCGAACGGCGTGAAAACCATCGCCTCTGCTGCATTCGGTGGAACGAAATTGACCACTGTCGAGATCCCGGCCTCTGTCACGGACATCGCTGAATTCTCCTTTGGGCAAGGGCCGACCATGCTGGTGCATAGCGGGAGTTATGCCGAGCAGTTTGCCCAGGAACATGGGTGTACCTACAAAGTGGTTGATGCGCCCACCAAACCTGCGTCAGACTGTGTTCAAGTGACGCTCAACCTTGGGACACTCAAGACAAACAACTTGGATCGATTTAAGACAGTCAAAACCTATCAGGACGGCATGTTCCGTGATGTGAGTTCTGGCGCTTGGTATACTCAAAATGTAGCTGTTGCCTACGAGTTGGGATTGATGAAAGGGACAGGAGACGGTGTATTCCAACCGGGGACCAATGTTACCATCGCGGAAACAATTACACTGGCCGCCAGGTTGCACAGCGTTTATTACGCGGATGGTGAGACCTTTGACAGCTATGACGGCGGGAATTGGTACGACCCCTATGTGAATTATGCCAGACGGAATGGGATGTTGACTGAAAATTATGACTTCAGCCGTCCTGCCACCCGCGAAGTATTTGTCCACATCCTGGCCCAGGCACTGCCCAGTGAGGCTCTGCCCGCCATCAAAAGCGCCCCCGTCTTTGACGATGCAGGCCGTATTTTCTACAGCGCTGATGTGGAACTGCTCAGCCGGGCTGGGATAATCACAGGCAATGGAAGTAGCTTTCTGCCTAAAAACCCCATTACACGGGCAGAGGTAGCTGCTGTAGTCACGCGCATGGCGAAAGCCGAGCTGCGGAAAGGATGACGCTGTTTCTACTCAGGGACTTTATTTGTTCTTATTCGTCTTGTTCATATATACCCCACCACCTGGTGGAGAGGGATGCCCCCATCAGATGGTGGGCGGGACACAGAACTACTCAGGCTCCAGACCCATACTGCGACCCATACGCCGAAACGAGCGAATGGAAACAATGGACGGGGCCGCTCCAAAGAGCAAGCCCCGCCAGCATTGTGAATCTGGCGTGGCCTTCGTCATACATGAATTTTCCTTATTATTGCTCCTTTCGGGACAAATTCCGTCAAAATTGCAATAATGCCTCAATATTCTCTCGGGTATACTCATACCACACCGCGTCGGGCTTGGCCCTTTGCTGTTTGTCGTACGCCCGATATTCCGCTTCGGTGGCGGGAATGCCCTCGACGACAAATTCGGCATCCGGCTCGCCCCAGGAGCTGTGCATCCGGGACAACTCCCACAGTTCCCCGGTATACAGATTCGGGTAGGAGCCCCAGCCGTTGTCCTGCCCTGTGGGGCTGGACCAGGAGAGGGTGCCATCGGTTTTCAGATCCCAGAAGGTTCGATAGCTGCTTTTGAAGCCGCTGACCCCGCCCCACTGCTTGTAAAGCACCAGATAGCCCCCCATGTCGCCGGCCACGCCGCAGACGTGGAGTACCACTTCATCCTGCCCGTCCCGGTCCAGATCCACGATGGCGAAGCTTTGGATTGCGGTGTAGGGGTCGTTCTTGTCGAACAGGAGAGGAATATCCGCCGCGTCCACGAAGTCAGCGTGTCCATCCTCGTCGAAAAAGAAGAGCGGCATGCCCCACAGGAGCATATCAGCGTAGTCAAAATTCTCCCTGCGGTTTTCCTGGTACTCGAAGCCGGTGCAAACCACCTCTTTTCCTTTCAGCCCCAGCTGGCCATTGAACCAGCTGGATCCGGCAGGGAAGCAGCAGGTGATCCGGTTGCTGTCCAAATAGATGCCGAAGTAGGGGTATGGGTAGAACTCCAGCGTGTCCCGGAGCTTATGCTCCGGATCCCCAAAGTTGCCCCGGGGTATGGTAACGTCAAGACCGAACTCCGGGATGGAAACGTAAAAATACGTATTGTCGGAGGTGGAGGACAGATAGCCGTACACCATATCCGCCACACCGCTGGTGTCGTATTGTTCCAGGGTTTCCGCGTTGAAGAGGTAGAGGTGGTCGTTGAACGCGGTGTCCTGCATGGTGAAGGCGATCTCCTCCCGACCGTCTCCATTCAGGTCCAGCACATAGGTCATGGGCGAGTCGCCCTTATCATATTCGTACCAGTTCTCGCCGCCGAAGAACTGCACCTGACGGCCCTGATAAGAGAGTTCCCAGTTGCCGTTGGGCTGGTCGATGGCGGTCAGCATCGGCGTCTCCGCCGGCTCCAGCCAGGCCGTCACATACCAGTCCAGCCACTCTTTGGCTTCCTCCGGGTAGCCCAGCTCGCCGGTCCAGGGGTGCCAGGGGGCGTCCTCCTTGGCGTTCTGCGCCGCCGTCGCGGTTTCGAATTCCCGCTGGGTGGCGGGGAGGCCGTCCACAAAATACAGCTCCTCGTAGTTTTCGCCGCTCTCGCACCAGGTGAAGGGAGTGCTCTCCATACGGTCGGAGTCGAACGACGAAACGGTATAATACCCCCAGTCTGCCACGCCGGAGGAGCCCTCAAAGGTCCCGTCGGCTTTCAGATTCATTAGCCCCCGGGGCACCTCCCAGAAGCCGTACAGCCATTTTTCCATCCCGCGGAAGATGTAGAAGCCGCCCTGGCCCTCCATCTGCAGAATCAGCTCGGTATCCCCGTCCCCATCCAGATCCAGGATGACGTACCGCTCCACCTGGAAGGCGAATTCCTGGGTGCTGGCAATGGCCCAGGTCAGGTTGCTGAACCGCACGGGACAGCGCTTGCCCGTGGAGTAAAACTCAAAGTCCAGCCCGCCCCCAAAGACAGTGGGATGAAAGGCGACCGCCGGAGGCGTGGGGTCAGGCGTGGCGGTTGCTTCCGGTTCGGGGGAGGCGGAGGCAGGGGCGGAG
>CAMWRX010000023.1 GCA_947176765.1 uncultured bacterium | reverse complement strand
CTCCCACCGAGATCACCACCTCGCTATTCGGCGGCAGCGCCAGATGGGTATACGCGCCCTGGGGTGGGCGGGGCTGGCGGACAGCAGCAGGCGCACGTTATCCCGCCCCGCCCGCATATGGAGCACCGCCTCGTCCCGTGCGGGCTGATAGAGCTTATCCACCTTGCCGCCGATGAGCTTGTCCCGCAGCTCCCCGGCAAGAGCGTTCATGAATATAGCGTCAAAAGGCATGGCTTGCCTCCTCCATCATTGCGTCAAACAATTCGTTAAGCCGTTCCGTCCTTCCCTGCAGATACAGCCAGCCGAATAGGGATTCCAGCGCCGTGGCGGCGTGGTACTCCCCCACACTGGCTCCTTTGGGCACGGCGGCGGTGTGGCTGTTGCGGCCCCGGCGGTACACCCCCTGCTCTTCCTCGGTGAGCAGGGGCAGGATGGCGTGCGCCAGCTTGGCCTGGGCGGGGGCGGCCACGTATTTCACGGCAGCCTTGTGCAGGCCGGCGTTGGTGGCCTTGCCGTGGAGGCACAGCCAGGCGCGCACCATCAATTCATATACGCCGTCGCCCAGATGGGCAAGGCCCAGGGCGCTGATGCGCTCAATGGTGTCCTGTCCGGCAGACAGGTGAAAGTAATCCATGGAAAATTCTCCAATCTCGGGAAATATCTTTGAAATTATATCACAATGCCGTGGAAATGCAAGGGGAACCGGCGGCGCGAACGGCGCGGCCCAACGCTCTTCCCTTTTTGCTCCGGGTGTGATATACTTAGCCTGCTGATTTTGCGAAGCAGACTATGCAGGCCCACTATAATGCGTCAGCAAATCTTATTATACGAGGTGATAGGATATGAAAAAATGTACAGTGGGCTGGTTTTCAAAAATGATTGCATTCCTGGTCTTTGCGGTTTTCTTTGTTCCGCTGACTGTCTTCTCCCTCTACATGGCTTTTTTCCATCCCCAGGCATCCCGTGACGAGCGGTTGATGTTTCTGGCTGGGGCGGTTATGTTCGGCGGCCTTGTGGCCTTTGCAATCTACCGCGTATTCTATTTGGGGCTGGTTTGGGTGGAGTATGATGCGGAAACGGTAATCTTCCACTACTCCCGCAAAGAAGAATATCGGTTCCGGTGGAAGGAGATACCGGGGGGACGGGTGCAGGTCGCGCGGGAAAATGGCACATATATTTTCCGCATCCAGGAGAATAACAGGCAGAGGAAAATCCCCTTGAGCCGGCTTTCAAAAGGATATAAAGATTTTGAAAAAGTGTTAAAAGAAACCGGCGTTTTGGAACGAGCCGCGATCATAACAGACGAACATCTGAAGCAGAACATGGAGCGGACATTGGAACAGTATCAAAGATACCGGGAGACTTATCCAAATTCCGTACAGCCAAGGCCCGAAGGTGATTGCATCATATGCCCGGACTGCCAGGGCAAAGGACTGCATCTAAAAAAACTCCCTCTATTGAACGTGGATGTGGGGCGGGTTTGCAAAACCTGCGGTGGCTCTGGCTATTTACCGAAATAACTTTTATATGGTTCTTTCCTTTGCCGACTAAAAAGAAAAGGAGCGTCAAGCGATGGATTACGCGGCTGAATCGTTAAAACTGCACTACCAATGGCGGGGCAAGCTGGACACGGTGCCCAAGATGGAGGTCAAGGACCGGCAGTCCCTGGCCCTGGCCTACACCCCGGGGGTGGCCCAGCCCTGCCTGGAGATCAAGAAGGATATTGACAAGAGCTACGAGCTCACCGGGAGGTGGAACACGGTGGCGGTGGTCACCGACGGCACCGCCGTGCTGGGCCTGGGCGACATCGGCCCCGAGGCGGGCATGCCCGTGATGGAGGGCAAGTGCGTGCTGTTCAAGGCCTTCGGCGGGGTGAACGCCGTGCCGCTGTGCGTGCGCTCCAAGGACGTGGACGAGATCGTCAACACGGTGGCCCTGCTGGCGGGCTCCTTCGGCGGGGTGAATCTGGAGGATATCTCCGCCCCCCGGTGCTTTGAGATTGAGCGCAGACTGAAGGAGCGGTGCGATATCCCCATCTTCCACGACGACCAGCACGGCACCGCCATCATCGTGGCGGCGGCGCTGACCAACGCGCTGAAAATCGTGGGCAAGGAGCTGTCCCAGGTGAAGCTGGTCATGTCCGGGGCGGGGGCCGCCGGGACGGCCATCTTCAAGCTGCTGTGGTCTATGGGCCTGCGGCAGGCCGTGCTGTGCGACATCAAGGGCATCGTCTACCCCGGACGGCCCGATCTGGCAAACGACCCCGCCCTGGCCGAGCTGGCGGAGATGACGAAGCCGGAGATCACCGAGGGCGGGCTGGCAGAAGCCATCAAGGGGGCAGATGTGTTCATCGGCGTGTCCGCGCCGGGGCTGGTGAGCCAGGACATGGTGCGCTCCATGGCGGACAAACCCATCCTGTTCCCCATGGCAAACCCCACGCCGGAGATCATGCCCGACCTGGCCCGGGAGGCAGGCGCAGCGGTGGTGGGCACCGGCCGCAGCGACTTCCCCAACCAGATCAACAACGTGCTGGCCTTCCCCGGGGTGTTCCGGGGGGCTTTCGACGTGCGTGCCAGCGACATCAACGAGGAGATGAAGCACGCCGCCGTCCGCGCCCTGGCGGGGCTGGTGGGGGAGGACGAGCTGTCCCCGGATTATATCATCCCCGCCGCCTTTGACGAGCGGGTGTGCCCCGCCGTGGCGGCGGCGGTGGCCCAGGCGGCCAGGGACAGCGGCGCGGCGCGGATATGAGCGCCCGACGCACAAAAAGGGCCCCGCTTTGCCAGAATATTTTGTAAAATTCGTTTTTGCAATTCTCTAATCCAGGACTTGCAAAACTGCCCCCGGTGGTGTAAAATACTGTATCGCATTAAAGTAATCACTTTCAAGGAAGAAAGGATGTTGACAACGATGTCTATCAAAAACGCTTACCTGCTGTCCGTGCTGGAAGATCTGAAGGTCAAGAGCGCCCACGAGCCCGAGTTCCTCCAGGCCGTGGAAGAGGTGCTGGAGTCTCTGGAGCCCGTGGTGAAGGCCGACCCCCGCTACGAGCAGCAAAACATTGTCGGCCGCATCGTGGAGCCCGAGCGTATCGTCATGTTCCGGGTGCCCTGGGTGGACAATTCCGGCAAGGTGCAGGTGAACCGGGGCTACCGCGTCCAGTTCAACTCCGCCATCGGCCCCTACAAGGGCGGCCTGCGCTTCCATCCCACCGTCAACCTGTCCGTCATCAAGTTCCTGGGCTTTGAGCAGATCTTCAAGAACTCCCTAACCACCCTGCCCATGGGCGGCGGCAAGGGCGGCTCTGACTTCGACCCCAAGGGCAAGAGCGACGGCGAGGTCATGCGTTTCTGCCAGTCCTTCATGACCGAGCTCCAGCGCCACATCGGCCCGGACACCGACGTGCCCGCCGGCGACATCGGCGTGGGCGCCCGTGAGATCGGCTTCATGTTCGGCCAGTACAAGAAGATCCGGGACGAGTTCACCGGCGTGCTCACCGGCAAGGGCCTGAGCTACGGCGGCTCCCTGGCCCGCACCGAGGCCACCGGCTTCGGCCTGTGCTACTTTGCCGACGCCCAGCTCCGGGACAACGGCAAGTCCTTCGAGGGCAAGCGCGTGGTCATCTCCGGCTCCGGCAACGTGGCCATCTACGCCAACCAGAAGGCCACCCAGCTGGGCGGCAAGGTGGTCGCCATGTCCGACTCCAACGGCTATATCGTGGACGAGAATGGCATCGACTACAAGGTGATCCAGCAGATTAAGGAGGTCAAGCGGGACCGCATCAAGACCTACCTGGACTACGTGCCCACCGCCAAGTACGTGGAGGGCTGCTCCGGCATCTGGACGGTGCCCTGCGACATCGCCCTGCCCTGCGCCACCCAGAACGAGATCGGCGAGGAGTCCGCCAAGACCCTGATCGCCAACGGCTGCATCGGCGTGTTTGAGGGCGCCAATATGCCCTCCACCCCCGGCGCCATTGCCGCCTATCAGGCCGCGGGCATCCTGTTTGCCCCCGCCAAGGCGTCCAACGCCGGTGGCGTGGCCACCTCCGGCCTGGAGATGAGCCAGAACAGCGAGCGGCTGAGCTGGACCTTCGAGGAGGTCGACGCCAAGCTGAAGGGCATCATGGAGGGCATTTACGCCGCCTGTGCCGCCGCCGCCGAGAAGTACGGCATGAAGGGCAACATCCAGGCCGGCGCCAACATCGCCGGGTTCCTGAAGGTCGCTGACGCCATGCTGTGGCAAGGAATCTGAGTGCGACGATAGGCGCGCAGGGGAGCTTGGACTGAAGCGAGGGCGAGCGCAGGCCCGCACAAGCGGGCCAAGACCAGCCCGAGACGGAGGGAAAGCGACCCGGCCGCGCGCCCAATCGGAGCATGACAACATTGCCGCGCATTTTGAAATCTAATAAAAAATCCCCCGCCGGATATTCCGGCGGGGGATTCTTTTTTATGTACCTAATTCGCTTTTTTGTTTCTGCAAACTACCTGGCAAATTTCAAGTTATTCGCCAGCATTCAACATGGCATATACGTAGGTATCTTTCCAAATCGGCTTCTCATGTTCGTCTTTCCAGAAATACACATTTTCCCTGAAATGGGCTTCCCGCTGAAATCCTAATGCTTCTAGTAATTTCCAAGAACGCTTGTTATCGGGGTCGCATTCTCCATAGATCCTGTGGATACCATTTGAAAATGCCTGTTGAATCAAGGCTTTGCAGCTTTCGGCGGCATAGCCGTGTCCCCAATAATTTCGATTAAATACATAACCGATTTCCAGCGCGTCAAATTCACGTTTTCCCATATATACATTACCAACCATTTTATGGGAATCCTTTAACTCGACCGCGATCATTTCACCTGTTCCAATGCGCCATTCCAGATTTTCCTTTGTCTCATCAATGGTCATGGCTTTATATGGTTCATACTTCACAACTTCCGCATTAGATAAGTATTCAAATAAGTCCTGCAAATCCTCTTTTTTGTATCTTCTTAAAATCAGCCGTTCTGTTTCTGCTATGACTATTTTGTTCTCCACGTGATTTCCTCCAAATTCTTAACCAGTTCGGAGAGAAACCATTCCCTCATTCTGTATCAGGAACACAAAATTGAATCGGGACTTTTATCTCTCCTCTTCCAACTCGAACTCCGGCCCGAATTCCAGGGCGGCGGGGCCCTTGATCTCTTGCAGCTCCGGCTCCAGGGCCGGGGTCGGCTTCAAGGTCGTGCACCGGCCGTTCAGGCTGCCGCCGTCCTCCACCACCAGGGAGGCGGTGGTAACATCGCCGTCCAGGCTGCCGGTAGGCTCCAGCTTCATGTGCTCCCGTGCGTAGACATTGCCCTCCACACGGCCCGCCAGCCGGACCACGTCCGCCGTGATGGGGCCGCGAACCAGCCCGGACTCCGCCACGATCACCGCGCCGGTCAGATCGAACTCGCCCTCGACCACGCCCTCGACCTGAACCACACCCTCACCTTGAATCGTGCCGGTAACCGTAATGCCCTGAGCAATGACCGTGCTGCCGGCTCGCACGGGGGCGGGCGCGCTCACCGGCTTCTCTTCCGGAAGCGCCGGGACCTCTACCCGGGGCTCAGTCTTTTGCATTCCAAAGAAACCCATCATGATCTCACCTTTCCTCAAAAGGACTGAACCGATCACGCACGGACCGCCCAGCGCTTCTTTCGTGATGACCATACTTTACCACAGTGGGTATCAAATTTCAACCCTGAATGTCCACTGCTTTTGTCGAAAGGGACCAGCCTCTCACCGCTCCACCAGGCGGCCCCGGAATAAAACGATGGCCAGTGCCAGCACCGCCGCCGCCCACACCGACACCCACAGCAGATGTCCAGGCAGGGCGGCCCAATTCCCCGCCAGCGCGGCCCTGGCCCCGTCCGCCCCGTGGGCAAAGGGGAGAAGGTAGGCGAAGGTTTTGAATCCCCCGCCGATCAGGGACAGGTCAAACCAGATGCCGGCCAGGAATGCCGTCACGTTGGTCAGCAGGGCTCCGCACATACCGCCCACCTGCTTGTCATTGAACAAGGTGCCGCACAGCAGGCCCAGGGCGATAAACAGCAGCGCGGAGGGGATCAGCGACGCCACTACCGCCAGCAGATTCCAGCTCAGGGGCAGGCCCAGGGCCACCGCCGCCGCCATGCAGATGACGCTCTGCCCCACCGCCATGGGCAGCAGGGGCAGCAGATAGCCCAGCAGGAAATCCGCCGCCGTCATCGGGGACGCCGCCAGCCGGGCCAGGAAGGCGGAGGAGCGGTCCTTGGCGAGGAGCATTCCGGAAAAGAGCGCCATAAAGGTCAGCCCAAACAGGGCGATACCCGGGGCCAGGGTGTCCAGCTCAAAAATGGACACGGGGACGTTGCGCTGGATCACGGTCATCAGGAGCAGGAGCGCCAGGGGGAAGCCCAGCCCGAAGAACAGGGTCAGGGGATCCCGGAGCAGCTCCTTCATATTTCGCTTGGCAAACGCTCTCACTCTCATGATGCCGCCTCCTCTCCCGCCAGCGCCACAAAGGCGTCCTCGAAGTTGTCACAGCCTGCCAGGGCCTTCAGCTCCTGGGCGGTCCCGACCGCCCGGAGACGGCCCGCGTTCATGATGCCGATGCGCTCAGCCAAAGACTCCGCCTCCTCTAAGTAGTGGGTGGTCAAAATGATGGTGGTGTGTCCCTTCAGCCCCCGGATCACCCCCCACAGCTCCCGCCGGGCCAGCACGTCCAGGCCCAGGGTGGGCTCGTCCAGAAACAGCACCTCCGGCTGGGACACCAGCGCCATGGCGATGGACAGCCGCCGCTGCCAGCCGCCGGACAGGGTCTTGGCCCGCTGCTTTGCCCACTGGGTCAGGCCGAGCTGTTCCATCACTTGAGTTACCCGCTCCTTGGAGCGGCCATAGATGCCCGCCATCAGCTCCAAATTTTCCGCCACGGTGAGCCCCGGGGCCACCGCCGTCTCCTGGGGGGATACGGCCAAAATCTCTTTGGCCTGGTGGCTTTGGGTGCGGACGCTGTGCCCCATGAGCTGGGCGTCCCCCTCGGTGGGAACGGTGAGGCAGGACAGCATCTTGATCGTCGTGGACTTCCCCGCCCCGTTCACCCCCAGCAGGGCGAACAGCTCCCCCGCCGGAATGGACAGCTCCAGCCGGTCCACCACCCTGCGGTTCCCGTATTCCTTGGTCAAACCCATGATCTGTATCGCGTTCATTGTTCCCTCTCCTTCTGGCCCATCGCCTGACGGGTGGCCTCGTTCATAAAGTCCATCATCCCGTCGAAGGCCACGATGGCAATGCCGCGATCTTTGTCCGCCAACAGCATCAGGTTGTCTCCCGGCTCGATCTCAAACATCTCCCGCACTTCCTTGGGAATGACAATCTGTCCCTTGTCCCCCATCCGTACGGTGCTGAGGAACTTATCCTTGGGCATTTTCATCTTCATTTCGGCTCCTCCTACTAGTATAACTTTTCCCACTCAGTATAACTAATTGAACTCACCATGTCAAGGGTCTATTTTTTCCTAGGATGACATACATTGCAGGGAGGTGAGCGCAATGCGAAAGAAAAGGACAAGTAGGCCGCTGGCCCGGAGCCTGCGGGCGGGGGTGGCGGCGCTGTTGGCCGCCCTGGCGGCCTGGCTTTTGTGGCTGGTGGGCGACCCCGCCGCCGCCCTGGAGCAGCTCTGGAAGCTGGCGGGCGACGCCCAGGTGTCCATCACTCTGCTGTCGGCGGAGCTGGGGCTGGTGGAGCAGACGGGGGATGGGCTGTCCCGCTGGGACAGGCTGGTGCTGGCCCAGTCCTCCCTGCTGGGGGGCACACTGCCCCCTCAGGAGCCCGCGCCCACCGATCCCCCGGCTAAGGAGAGCCTGGACATTGCCGAGCTGGATCCCACGGGTGAGGACGAGGGCACCGACTCGCCTGTCTCCACCACCGCGCCGGACGGCATCATTCCCAAGACCATGGTAGCGGGCAGCTCCACCAAGTACGTCACATCGGGGAATGTGTCCGTCTACAACCGAACCGACTATACAGTGGATATACCGGCTCTGCTGAAAAACGCGCCCCAACTGTCCGCAGAGGGGGAAGGCCCAAAGGTACTCATTTACCATTCCCACGCCACCGAGTCGTACACCATGGACGGCACCGACGTATACGAGCCCAGCGGCGACCACCGCACCCTGGACACCAACTACAACATGATCCGGGTGGGCGAGGAGATGAAGGCGGTATTTGAGGCGGCGGGCATCGGCGTGGTTCACGACACCACCCTGTACGACTACCCCAGCTACAACGACGCCTACAACCGCTCGGTGCAGGGGGTGGCGGAGAATCTGAAAAAATACCCCTCCCTGGTGCTGCTGCTGGACGTCCACCGGGACGCGCTGGTGGCCACCGACGGCACCATCTACAAGGCAGTGGCGGGGACGGTGGACAACTGCGCCCAGGTGATGATGGTGATGGGCAGCGACGCCACCGGCCAGACCCACCCCAACTGGAGGGTGAACCTGGCACTGGCTCTGTCCATTCAGTCGGCGCTGTGCGATAAGTGGGCCACCCTGGCCCGGCCCCTGGTGCTGCGCCCCACCCGCTTCAACCAGCATCTGTCCACGGGGACGATTTTGGTAGAGGTGGGCACCCACGGCAACACCCTTCAGGAGGCCATTACCGCCGCGCGGCTGTACGCCCGGACGGTGGTGGAGCTGATGGAACAGGAAGAGAGCGCCGGCTAGGCCGGCGCTCTCCTGTCGTTGTTTCACTTGTCCACTGCCTCGTCCAGCAGCGCTTGCAGATCGCCTTTGGAGAAGCGGTACACTTTGTCGCAGAACTGGCAGGTGAGCTCCGCGCCCCCCTGCTCCTCGATGAGGGAGGTGAGTTCCTCCTTGCCCAGGCTGATGAGGGCCCGGCTCACCCGCTCCCGGGTGCAGTAGCAGCGGTACTCGATGGGGGAAGTCTCCAACACCTCCAGCTCAAATTCCTCCAGCACCTCCCGCAGCAGGTCCAGGGGATCCATGCCCGCGTCCAGCCGCGCGCTGACCGCCCCCAATTTGGCCACCCCCCGCTCCACGGCGGAGATGACCCCGTCGTCCGCCCCGGGCAGAAGCTGGATCAGGTAGCCCCCCGCGGCCTGGACGGTCTGGTCGGGGGCGATGAGCACCCCCAGGGCGCAGGCGGTGGGCACCTGCTCGCTCTCCACGAAATAGGCGGCGATGTCCTCGGCGATCTCGCCGCCAACCAACTGCACCGAGCCAATATAGGGCTCTTTCAGCCCCAAATCCCGGATGACGGTCAAGTCACCATCCGCCCCCACAGCGGCCCCCACGTCCAGCTTGCCCTTGGCCTTCCGGGGCACGTCCACGGCGGGGTTCTGCACGTAGCCCCGGACGTTCCCGTGGCTGTCGGACACGGCGGTGAGGCTCCCCAGCGGCCCGCCGCCCTTGACACGCAGGGTGACGGCGCCGTCCTCTGTCTTAATGACCGCGCCCATCATGGACGCGGCCATGAGCAGACGGCCCAGGGCTGCTGCGGCCACCGGCCAGCAGTCGTGGATGGCCCGAGCCCGCTCCACCGTATCCCGGGCGGAGATGGCCATGGCTTTCACAGGGGCGTCCTTGGCAATAACGCGAACGATCTGATCCATCGCTACAATTCCTTTCTCGCGGCGAAAAAGACCCGCTGTGCCCCTTCATGGGGTGCAGTCATGGTCTTGTCGCCGTACAGCTTAATGGTTTGGAAGCCCGCCTCCCGGAGGAAGCCTTCCAGCTCCTCCATGGTGTAGGCGTACTCCTCGTGGTACTCGCCGCCCCGGCTCCAGCTTCCGTCCTCCTCCCGGACGAACAGATCCAGCCCGTAGCCGCACATGCGGCGGCGGGGGCTGTACTCCCCCCGCCAGACGCAGAACAGGTCGTCGTCCTCGTCCAGATAGGTCTGGCCGTCCGCCCCCTCCAGGGCGGCGGGGGTTTTCACGTCGAAGAGGAACAGCCCGCCGGGGACAAGGCTTTGATAGACCCGCTGAAACGTCCGCCGCAGGGAGGCGGGCCGGGTGACATAGTTCACGCTGTCCAGGCAGGAGATGACGGCGTCCTGCGGCTCTGCCAGGGTAAGCCGGGACATATCCTGGCACAAAAACAGCACGTCCAGCCCCCGGCATTTCTGCTCGGCGATGGACAGCATATCCGGCGAGAGGTCGATGGCGGTCATGGCATAGCCCCGTTCCGCCAGCAATTTCGTCAGGCTCCCAGTGCCGCAGCCCAGCTCTACCGCAGAGCGGACAGGCCGTTTCAGCCTGCGGAAATGCCGCTCGATATAGTCCGCCCACTTTTGGTAGTCCACGTCAACCGTCAGCCGGTCATAGCACCGGGCTAAGGCTGTATAGGCGTCCATCATTTGGGCAGCCTCGGCAGCACGGTCTTGTAGCCGTCCGCGCCGTATTGCAGCGCCCGGTTCACCCGGCTGATGGTGGCGCTGGAGGCCCCGGTGCGCTTGAGAATATCATTATAGATGAGACCCTCGTCCAGAAGCTGGGCCACCTCCAGCCGCTGAGCCATAGCCCGCAGCTCAGCCACGGTACACAGATCCTGGAAAAAGGCACGGCACTCCTCCTGATCGCGCAGCGACAGGATGGCCTCAAACAGCAGGGCGGTTTGATCCGGCATCTCTTTCTGCATCGCGCATCCTCCTCCTCTGGCAGCTCTGAAGGCATTTTAACATGCCACTTTATGAAAGTAAAGAGAAAATCGGAAAAAGCGCCCAAAGGACTTGCGCCGAAGGGGGAAGTTGATTATAATAGGGCTGTTGGGCTATTGGCCCGCAATGCGCGCCGGATAAGGCAGACCAGGGGAATTGGCTGCGAATCCCGGGCGCAGAGGTATTTTTATGGTAAAAGCGATCGTAGGAGCCAACTGGGGCGACGAGGGCAAGGGCAAGATCACCGATCTGCTGGCCGAGACGTCGGATGTGGTGGTGCGCTTCCAGGGCGGGGCCAACGCGGGCCACACCATCATCAACGACTATGGACGCTTCGCCCTGCACATCCTGCCCTCCGGCATCTTCTATCCCCACATCACCAACATCATTGGAAACGGTGTGGCGCTGGACGCGGCCAAGCTGGCGGCGGAGCTGAAGGGCATTATTGACCAGGGGGTGCCCGCCCCCAATCTCATTGTGTCTGAGCGGGCCCAGCTGCTCATGCCCTACCACGTCCTCCAGGACGGGTACGAGGAGGAGCGCCTGGGCGGCAAGGCATTTGGCTCCACCAAGAGCGGCATCGCCCCCTTCTATTCCGACAAATACGCCAAGACCGGCATCCAGGTGTGCGACCTGTTTGACGAGGACCGCCTGTGGGAGCGGCTGAGCCGGGCCGTTGAGGTGAAAAATATCCTCTTTGAGCACCTGTATCACAAGCCCGTCCTGGATGTCCAGGCGCTGTACGACCAGCTTCTGGAGTGCCGGGAGCTGATCCGCCCCTACGTGGGCGACGCGGTAGGCTTCCTCCACCGGGCGCTGAAAGACGGCAAGACCGTCCTGCTGGAGGGCCAACTGGGCTCCATGAAGGATCCGGATCTGGGCATCTTCCCCATGACCACCTCGTCCCACACCCTGGCGGGCTACGGCTGCGTGGGGGCCCCAGTGCCTCCCACCGCCATTGAGGACGTGATCTGCGTCACCAAGGCGTATTCCTCCAGCGTGGGTTCCAACACCGAGCCCTTCGTCAGCGAGCTGCTGGGTCCCGAGGGCGACGAGCTGCGCCGCCGGGGCGGCGACCGGGGCGAATTTGGCGCGACGACGGGCCGTCCCCGCCGGGTTGGCTGGTTCGATACCGTGGCCACAAAATACGGCTGCATGGTGCAAGGGGCCACCCAGGTGGCGCTGACCTGCCTGGATGTGCTGGGCTATCTGGACGAGATCCGCGTGTGCGTGGGCTATGAAATTGACGGAGCGGTGACGGATGTATTCCCCACCACCCCGAAGCTGATGCGGGCCAAGCCGGTGTTTGAGACCCTCCCCGGCTGGAAGAGCGACGTGCGGGGCATCACCGACTATGACGCGCTGCCCGCCAACGCCAAAAACTACGTGGAGTTTTTGGAAAAGCGCGTCGGCGTGCCCATCACCATCGTGTCCACCGGGCCCAAGCGCCACGAGATCGCGATGCGGAACAAATAAGAAGAACCCACACAGCCCCGCGGTTGCGGGGCTGTGTGCTTTCCCGGCGCTGCGCGCCACAAACTCGCCATAAGGGGCAAGCAGGAACGGCCCAGCCGGCAAGGGCCGTTTTCACAGCGTTTAGCGGACGCTCTCGCAAGAGCGGAGCTGTCCCCTGCCGCAAAAACAAGGCCCAAAAAAACATAGTGAAAAAACTGTTGACAATTGGCTTTCATTGTGGTAATATCATTCTCGTGCTGAACGACAGCACAAACTAAATAGATGCGCGAGTGGTGGAATTGGTAGACTCGCTGGCTTCAGGTGCCAGTGCTCGCAAGGGCGTGCGGGTTCGACTCCCGCCTCGCGCACCAAAAATGAAAGGACTGCTATAGCAGTCCTTTTATTTTCCCGTTTTTCGAAACCAGAAAAGCGAGTTTGCCACATCGACCCAAAAATAAAAGGACGTCAACACAGGCCAAAAAGGGACACCGCCATGGGCGGCGTCCCTTTTTGACGTTTCGGCCTACTCCGCCGTCTGCTTCCGGCCATGGCAATACCAGACCAGGCTGCCCATACCTACGCCGCCGAGGATGTTCCCCACCGTCACCGGGAGCAGGTTCCGCAGCAGAAAATTGCCCCAGGTCAGCGCCGTGAGGTCGACGCCCCGCTCAGCGGCCAGCAACGCGTAGGCGGGAACCATTCTGGCAAACAGCCCCGCCGGTATGTAAAATAGGTTGGCCACGCAGTGCTCAAAGCCGCAGATCACAAAAAAGGCCACCGGCAGGTACGCGCCCACTACCCGGCCTGTCAAATCCTTGGCGGACAGGGACAACAGCACCCCCGCCGTCACCAGGACATTGCACAGGATACCCAGAATGACGGCATTGCCCACCGGCATGGCACACTTCCCTGCCGCCAGCTTCATGGTGAATACCGCCAGCTCCCCGCCAGAGTAATTGAGCTGTCCGCCGAAGGCGCAGCCCGCCGCCGCCATCATGGCCCCCATGGCGTTGCCCAGGTAGACCACGCACCAGTTTTTCAGCATTCCCGTCAAGGCGGCTTGGCCGTCCAGCACGGAAATGGTGATGAGCGTATTGCCGGTGAACAGCTCCGCCCCGGTGAGCACCACCATGGCCAGCCCGAAGGGGAACAGCAGCCCGCACACAATCCGGGCCGCGCCCACGTTGGCGATAGAGTGGGCGGCTGTGTTGGTCACCGCGCCGCCCATGGCGATCAAGAACCCGGCCAGCACCGCCAGCAGGAACATTTTCATCAGGGGCA
The DNA here is from genome assembly GCA_947176765.1 of uncultured bacterium. GTDB lineage: Bacteria > Bacillota > Clostridia > Oscillospirales > Oscillospiraceae > Enterenecus. The sequence continues at coordinate 20,910 of CAMWRX010000023.1, read as the reverse complement.
TCCGCGTCTTGGCCCGCCCCGCAGCGGCATAGTTGGCCGCGCACTCCTGGGGGGTAAAAAGATTCATCATCACATCACCATCCTAATCGTTCTATTCCAAAACATCCTGATTTGTCTCAGCAATGATATAAATCGGGCGTCGTTTCGTCTCCAGGTAGGTCTTGGCCAAATACTGCCCCAAGATCCCCGTGCAGAACAGCTGGATCCCGCCCATGAACATGACCATGCACGCCAGCGAGGGCCAGCCCCCCACAGGATCTCCAAAGATCAGCGTTTTGATGACGATATAGCAGATCATGACAAACGCCGCGAAGCACAGCACAATGCCCGCCACGGAGGCGATCGCCAGCGGCGCGGTGGAAAACGCGACGATCCCCTGAAGGGAATATTTGAACAGCTTCCAGAACGACCATTTCGTCTCCCCCGCCACCCGCTCCACATTCTCATAGGGCAGCCACTTCGTTCGGAACCCGACCCAGCCGAAGATCCCTTTGGAAAAGCGGTTGTATTCCCCCATGGAGACGATGGCGTCCACCATCCGCCGCTTCATCAGGCGGAAATCCCGCGCTCCGTCCACGATGTCCGCATCGGAGATCTTATTGATCAGCCTGTAAAAGCTCCTCGCGAAAAAGCTGCGGATGGGCGGCTCCCCCTTCCTGCTCACCCGCCGGGTCGCCACCGAATCAAATTCCCCGCTTTGCAGCAGCCGGTACATTTCCGGCAGCAGCGACGGCGGGTCTTGCAGATCCGCGTCCATGACAGCCGCGTAGTTCCCGGTGCAGTTTTGAAGGCCTGCGTAGATCGCGGCCTCTTTCCCGAAATTGCGGGAAAATGAGAGGTAACGGATCCGGCCGTCCTGCTTCGCGAACCGCCTGAGCAGCTCCAGGGTCTGATCCGTCGATCCGTCGTCTACAAAGAGGAACTCAAAATCCAGGTCGCTGGCGGCGGACATACTGTCCGCCGTCCTCTGCAGTTCCTGCCGGAAATACGAAAGGGTCGCTTCCTCGTTGTAGCACGGCACAATAATGGAAATGATATCCGTGTTCACGCACCCGCCTTTTTGCTTTCCCGAACCGTATGCATCAATGTCAGGAAAAGAAAAAGATTCATTCTGAGAACTCAAAATGAATCTTTTCCGACTTCTCAAAATGGTGGAGATAAGCGGGATCGAACCGCTGACCTCTTGAATGCCATTCAAGCGCTCTCCCGAACGGTGCAGTCGCTTACCCCCAGCCAACAAATCTCAGTGTTGATATTATGCCCAAATCAGGCGGAAATGTCAAGTCCTATCAAAAATTGTTCTATGCTGATTGCAAATTTGATTTTCAGCTCGTAACCTCTGAATACGTCCACGCGCTCAATCAGTTGGGCAACAATCATTTTCTGCGTTTCGATATTCGTGGCGTCATAGATGTTTGACCAGTCAATTAACTGGTTGTACTTAACTTGTAATTCCTGCATGATGATTTCACTCTGTTCTACGTCCCGCTGGGCTGCTTCATATGCCGATTTCAAAGCGGTGCATTTTTGCTCCGTTTCTTGCACGAGGCTGCTTAGCAGTTCAACGGGGAAAGCACTATTGCCTGTGACAGCCTTTACAACCTCCTGCTTTAGCCCCTGGAGTTCCTTTTCTGCTTTCTGATACTCCCGCTGGGCCCTTTTAGCGGTAGCTTTGTACTCGTTCACTTTGGCTGAATGGGTTGTACTTAAAATCTCGGCTTTGGACAGGCTTTTTACTTTACGGAAAATATCATGCACAATATCATTTATCATCCCGTCCAAAATGTGCCTTGTATAGCCGGTTTGCCCCCCGCAAGTCTCATGCTTTCTCGTCTTGGTTTGGCAGACATACCGAACCCGAATAGTGTCAGTGCCGTCACTCTTGGGCCTGCCCTTGCCGTTGGTCGTCAAAGACAAGCGTGCTCCACAATGACCACAAAAGACATTGCCGGCCAGGAGGGACGTTCCTCTAACATTGAGGGGGATATGCCGGGTGCTCTCATACTTTCCGCACCGCTGTGCGGTGATTTCCTGTGCCGCATGGAATGTCTGCTCATCAATGATTTGCAGTTGCGGCAAAACCTGTGATCGGCTTTCGCCACTTCGGAGAATGCCAATGTAGGTGATATTCTTAATCATGCCGCGAATGCTGGAGGGGTGCCAGTTGTTGCCGGAGCGGTTTTTGATTTTCATGCTGTTCAACAGATTGGCTATGCTCTGCGCACCTCGGCCCTCTGTCACATACTTATCGAAAATCAGCCGAACAAGGGGGGCTTCTTCCTCATTGATAACCAGATCATAGAGGTCATATCCTCGCTTATTCGTTCGGCCTTGCCGTACCAGCTTATATCCATATGGACAGGTGCCGCCTGTATAGTAGCCACTCTCCACGATTTGGCCCATGCGGGTGGAAGTTCGGATAGAGGTTTTTTCGCTCTCTCCGTCTGCTTGCCAAAAACGGATATAGTTTGTCAGCTTGTCGGTGTGGCTTTCAAAGCGCTGTTCGCCCTCTTTGGCACTCCACACGCGAATACCATTTTTAACAAACCATTCCACGACAAAGGGCGTCTCGTCTGCAATACGGCCTATACGGTCAAACATGAACACAAGAAAAATGTCAAACTTTTTCTGCCGCGCCGCGTCCTTAATAAGCTGTATCTTATCTCTGCTTTCAGCTCTCACCTTATGGCCGGACACTCCTTCTTCCTGTTCCTCATGGATAATCGTCCAGCCCATACGCTCGGCAAATTTGTGGCATTCCAGACGCTGCATGGGGATGTCTGCCTCGTCTTTTTCATCGTGGTCTACTTGCTGATTGGTGGACACGCGGTAAAGACAGTATACTCGATTTCCTATTGTTGGGGTGTTTCTAACTGCATCGTTTGGGACAATGCTCGTTTTGTCCATATCAACCCGTCCTCTCTTAAAGAAGTCGAAAATGTGAGATGACAGATTGATATATCCCGTATGTAATTGTCAAGGTTCAGTCACAAGTTTCCTTGTAACTGTATTATCTCACATTCTGCGGATTGTGTCAAATTTTCTGAACATTTTGAATGAAATTGTTGTTGGCATAAGTGCCCATCAAAACATTCCTGATAGAATGATACACACCTGGCTTTGGGTCAGCGGGAAACAGGCCAGTGACTTTGTGACCGCGAACTGTAAATTCCAGTTCCGTTTCCTTCTCGTCACACCGCGTTACCCTATTAAGGATGATCTTCTCCATGATGGTGAAATGAAGGCCCCTTCCTTTAATGAAATGCGTCTCATGGTGAGATTTGAAACGACAAAATCCGCACTGGTGGTCAGTGCGGATTTTGCTGTTTCACGATATATCTCAAAAGGCAATACAGACAGCGGTGGGTGAACCGCTTCATAGGTTATTATCGTGCCTCCCCCCATTCCTGTGGGCGGGGCGTCCTACGCTGTGACGCATAGCCGACGCAAGTATCATCATCCCCCATATGCGTATCGTCGCCCGCAGCCATACCCTTGTTTCTGTCTGAAACTGCATTATGGCGTTGGTGTTATTCGCTCTATTCCTACCGGTTCCTTGCCTCCTTTCCCGGTGGAATTTCCCTGCGCACCCGCCGTCTGGCTCAACACATAGTGGAACGTATCTGATTGCCTTATTCAATTTTGAAATGCTATAGGGCCAGTTGTCGGCCCTTATAAGCGCACCTGAAAAGATAGATACGCTTATAAGGAACGACAATTATTCCTCAAGGATTTCCCCTTCGGGCAGGCGGAAAGGATTAAAGTCATGAATTATTCTATCAATGATTTTGGTGCGAATGCGCTGTTTGATTTCTGGATCGATTGCACTGTGCGCATTGCCATATTCGTCATATAGAGTGCGTCGCGAATGATGGTCAATATAACTGTCATAGTGTGACAGTATTGTATTTATCGCGTCTGGATCACCTTCCTTCGCCGCTACTATCACAGAATATGGCACCATCTTTTTATTTTTCACTCGTAAGCACCTCCAGTATCTCTTTTAACCTTTGAAGTGTTGTTTGTCTGCGGTAACGAATTGTATTTGGTGTTAGATTTAATAGCTTCGCTATTTGTGGGTCATTCTTTCCTAAAAAATAGGACAACAGGATTACTTCACGCCGCATTGGGGGCAAAGAAGCGATAGCTTGGCCTAAAAGCAAGTCTTTAACGGTGACTATCTCATCATGAACAGAAAATGTCATCTCCTCAATATCATATGTATCGGTTACTGCAAGGCGAGCAAGCTCACTGTCCAGGAGCTGGGACATTGCAACCTCTTTTTTCGCCCTGCGTGCAATTTCTTTTCTTGCATTCTTACCTTCATTCGTTACTAAATGTGTTATAAACGAGTCAAAGGTTTGTTCCTGGAATATATGGAATTGTTCTAATGTCATTTGTGTTCCCTTCTGTTCACCTTCTGTTGCCTACATAAGTATCACAACGCAGGATAGGTAAAAACTAAAAGAACTTTCAAAAGTAGGCAAAACAAAATTTTATTCTATGGGTTACAACATTTTCTGCGGTTATCATGAGGGGTTTTCTAAGCTAAAAAAATGCGTCTCATCATGAGACGCATTTTTTAGACAAGTTTCGCACCCGGCCCTAAAAGAAAAGGCACTGGCACCGTCGCTTATATAAAATATCATTCTTCGACACAGTATATCATAAAACACACAAAGAGATACTGCTTTTCCTAAAAGCAATATATTCCGAATAATTCGTCTCACGGTGAGACAAATTTGTAGTGTGGCAAATAAATCGATGTTTAGTATATGCTATCCTACCATGTCCGCCCCCTGTTTCATCCTTTGCGAAGAAGATTTTAACTTTTAGGCTTTGAACTTCCGGCTCTGCATGGTACAATGTAGCTGTAAACATAGAGCACAAATATTATTCCAAAATGTGGAGATTATGCTCGTGCATAAGTATTGTGGTCACAAAAGGAGCGAACACTTATGGATGAAATTGCAAATCGCTTTATAGCGGAAATATATCACACATATTATCGCAAACTCTATATTCTCGCCTTCTCCATACTGGGAAAACAAGCAGAAGCGGAGGTGGCGGTACAAGAGGCATTTGTAGTCGCCTGCCAACGGCCGGAGGAACTTATGCGCATCAAAAACCCCGTTGGATGGATGAAAAGCACAGTTCGTCACCGGGCATTACATATTTTAGAGGATCAAAAGCGGACGGCATCGCTATTTATGTCTTTAGAACTTCTCAACCACAACAAAGAGCCTTCCTGTTCGGACAGCAGCGATTCAGAGTTGGCAGAGTTTTGCCAAAGCGTAGTGACGGAAGATGAATTTGCTTTCTTCTTGAGAATTGCCAAGGGATTATCCACTTTTCTCGAAGAAGCACGGCGGCAGAACATAAAACTCACCACCTGCTACAAGCGGTTCGAGCGAATTCGCGAGAAACTCCAACAGGCGTTGAGCGAATTTCACAAATCATAGACTTGATTTTTGACAATAATTACAATCTAAAAATTTCTTTGGAGCGCTGTCGAAAAACGACCCGCTCACGGGATATGTATAACAGGGGGACAACAACATGGATGAAATAAACAGGCACGATTATAAAGAATACGCCTATCTGCGCAAACTCCCCATCGATAAGCTGTTGGATCTGCTGGCAGTTGCGCCAGCGCTCTCAGACAGGCCGGAGGACGAAGCGTATATGAGCGCACTGGAGGAGGCGATTAGCGAAAAAGAAAACGAAAATCCCACAGGATTTTTCCCTGATGTAGACCAGCAATGGAACGAATTCGTGACCTACTATATGCCCAGCGCCAGCGAAACCGAAGCTGAGCCTGAGAATCTGGAACACACCGCATCCCCGCAGACACCCCAGCCGTCCACTAATGCCCCCTCAAAGCGTGTGATCCGATTCAAACAGATGCGCCGCACAGTCCTGGTCGCCGCCGCTGCGGTTGCCTGTATGCTTGCCGTCATGGTCACGGCCCAAGCCGCAGGTGTTGATGTGTTCGGAGCGATGGCCCGATGGACGGAGGACGTGTTCAGCTTCGGGCAGATCGTGCCCGATAGCCAGGTGTCCGATGACCCGGCCCAGAAGACAGCGGGACAGGAAACAGAAGCCCCCGACACCGAGTTCGCTTCCTTACAGGAAGCGCTCGATGCCTACGGCATGACGGAGGTACACGAGCCGGGCTGGCTCCCGGAGGGGTATGTCTTGGATCGTCTTGACGTGCTGGCCATGGATGATCCGTTCCTGCGCTCCTTTTCGGTATCCTATACGGACGGCAAGGGGATTATTTCCATCGGCATCATGAACTACGAGGGGGAACCTGCCACCCAGGTACAGAAAGTTGACGGCTCGGTGGAATCAATGGTGAAGGACGGGATTACTTTCTACCTGATCCAAAATACAAAGGACTGGACGATTGCTTGGTGTACGGATCAGTATGAGTATTACGTCAGTTCAAAAGTGGGAAAAGACATCCTGTGGCAAGTTGTAGAATCCATGTTTACGTAAAAGGAGGATTTTTGTGAAGAAAAAGTGGCCTATTCATATCATGCCCATGCTCCTGTGTTTGGTGATGCTGTTTAACATCCCTGCCTATGCAGCAGAAACACGAGCAAGTGATCGGATTGTGCGCAGTACGGTGACGCTTTCCAAGAAAAGCAATGGCGACCTCAGCATTTACTTTTCTGTGCAAGCCAACGATATCATGGAGAAGATCGGCGCCACCAGCGTGGCGATTCAGCGCAGCTCCGGCAACGGCTGGACAACGGAATACACGTTCAACACCAGCAATACCCCGGCCCTCCTGGTGGAAAACAGCGATTGGCATGGTATGGTGCTAACGTATCCGCCGCGCTTTAGCGGGGTGGAGTACCGCGCTGTGGTAATGATCTATGTTAAGGATGCCGCAGGGGTCAGTACTCAGCAATTAACGAGTTAAGCAGCAAAATCTGATCAATACTGTCCAAAACAAAAAACGAAGACTGTTTTAGAAGGTGTATGTTCCTGCGTTCTGCAAAGTATAATAATTCGTTGGGCTTTGCCTCACAAATTGCTGGCACAGGTCTTGGATTTATAGAAAGATTTAGCGTATATATAAATCCTCTAAAATTGCCTTTTCCTGTGTCCAAAATGCAATACCTCCACCGTTATATTTTATGAAGGAAAACTTAAGGGGGATAACTATGTGAGTGCCCTTGCCGACTATGGATGGGAAAGGCAGCATTGTATACAAGATCATCAAGATCTTATAATCGTGAAAGAGGTGATTCCACAGGAAAAAAGCGTTTCCTGTACCTGATTCTTGCAACAATGATCCCATTCAACATTTTACAGAAAAAGAAGAGGAGTGCTAATTAAGATGACGCTGAAGAAAAAGTTGGGCCGCATTTTGATGTACTGTGTATGTGCATCGTTAATTATCTCATGTTGCCTGTTCCCGATACCCGTTAATGCCGCTGAAGCCCCTTCGGAATTTGATTTCAGCGCTGTAGATAGCATTGATGCATATGATGAATACAAAAAAGAACCATTTGAAACCAGTGATGGTGAAACTGTTATGCGTGTCCGTGCATCGCTGGAGAATAGACTCCCTAGTAGCATAAATGACTATCCGCCTAACTATTATCGCTATGGTGCCTATTTGCGAAACTCTGATGAGCTTCAACGGTACTACTTCTATAACTTGGAGTATACCCGAAGCAATACAACGGTTTGCTATAATACGCTGACCATTTATGCTGATCCTGAAGTAAAATTTGAAGTGGTAAATACCATGGGGCAGCTTGTGGTAGATACGGATGGAGTGAAAGCAGCCAACCTGGTGGAGTACTATAAAAAGTCATCCGATAATGGACATACAGTTTATTTTATTGAGTTAACGCCTATGCAATCGGGCCAAAGCGAGTATATGGTGACATTTTCGACAGATTCGGTAGATACTTGCCCGCATTACTCCTTCTGGTTTGGCGCACCACTAACTAAGAAAGCCACTGTTGTATTGGGAACTATTACTCTGTCTGTATCTGCGCGTTACACAGCTTCTGCCGCATACCCTTTGCAGAGTTATGGAATCCCTAAACGGGCATGGGTTAATAAGGTGACAATTAAAAAACTGTCCTCAACTGGTGACTCTTATATTTCGAGGGCAAGTTTGAATGTTGCCCTTCCAAATACAGCAATAAATATGGTTCCATCAAATGTAAGTTCTTCTCCTAATGTGTTTGATGCTATACCGAGTGTTGTCGGTACGAGTGATGCACAGGGCACCTACAAGATTAGCCTCACCAATGTATCGTGGCTTGGCACATCGTATTCGGGTTCTTACCAGTACCGGGGGCAAGTACGCATGGAATATCTGTATGCTTTTGGTGCCTAATGTAATATGTATAGAAGTACCCCAGCTAAACTTTGGACGATTTGAAATTGGTGCCACCTCATGCGGGGTGGCACCAATTGCCCCTGTGTACACACCGCATACTTGTGGCTGCTTCTGTGCATCTTGACAAACTACGGTTTTGAGCAAAATAACAATTCCTGCATTAGAGCCACTTTATAGATAGTCAATCTTTTATATGTTTGGGACACAATCAATGTCAGATTTCCGAGATCGGGTGCAGAAAGGTTAGGTGAATTAAATGAAGGTTGAGATTAACTCTGCCATACCTGCTTCCACTCCCAATGTTGCGGCAAGTGGAACACAAAAATCTCCCCACGCCATTACATCCCCACAACAAGACAAGTGGGCAGTTAGTAGTGCATATCAGCAGTATCTGTCCACTTCTGCCACAGTGAGTTCCGCATCTCAGGCCCGAATCGAAGCATTAACGGAACAGTTGCGGCAGGATACGTCTTTTTCACAGTATAAGAGGAGGAATTTCATAAATCACCCTGTAGGCCGGGAACTGGCTACGGAAATTATTTTGGCAGATGAAGGACTTCAAGAGAAGATAGCAAAAACAATGTGGGAAACCCTTAGTTGGACTGCGCATCAGAGAGAATTGCCCCCGAGTTGGCGAGATATCAATGTAAAGGCAATGCTGCTCAGCTCAGATGAATTAGCCCAAAACAGTGTCCTTTCGAGCTATGGAGTTGTACTGAATGATAAGGCTGCTACTGTGGGTTTGAATGATACAGAAAAACTTCTCAGCGCAAAGGCGGAAGATGTCGATCATGCCAACAGCACATTTGATCAGAAAATGGATCGCGTCTTTGACAGAGTTCGGTCAGAATTTGAGGCCAATGGCATGACCTTTGACGAGAATAAGTCCTATTCTTTCTACTTGGATACGTCGAGGTTTCAATTTGTTGTATCTGGTGGGACAGACGAAGAAAACTCCCTGATTGAAAAAGTGCTTAATACCTCAAACTATACCGAAGATAACCTACTTGCGACCCTTGGTGCCATCCATAATCACCGGCAGGAGGACGGGGGCTATGTTCCCTGGATGGTAGACAGCTTACGCTGTAAGGATGCGATTCCTGTATTTGGGGTTGTTTCCGTATCGGTAAACTATGTTCAAAAAATGAATCAATTATACAGCGCCTATGAACGTTGCCGGATGGACAAAGAACTGAAAGCTCAATATGGGTTTGGAATTGATGACCTCGAGTATCGCGGCGGCAAGATTGTGGGAAAGACGCCGGAGGCTCAGGCGGTGATTGACAGTGATGAAGGCGAATTTATGAAAAAAACCGGGTACGCTTACATCAATTTGGTCAAAAGGTATACCGGCACCCCGGAGTTTACCGATCCCATATTTGTATATGAAAACGGAAAATTCCAAACGACATATCAAATCTTTGACGAACCCTGCGAAGGAGCGACCAACTCCGCAGCTATCATTGCCAATACACGGCGGAAACTGGCTGAGAGGGAATCATTTTTTGAAAATGGGCGGGAAGGCGTACTTAATGGGCGTTCATCCGGGACAAAAATTACCCAAAGCGGGACGCAAATCACTCAAAAGAACAATCTATTTCAGAATCTGATGCAGGATCAGTCTACTGATATTGGTGTCGGCAAGCGTTTCTGGGACTATCCCATGGGGCGGGAATTGGCAACACAATTGATTTTGTCCAGCGATGATCTGTTGTCCAAATTGGCAGAAATGATGTGGGTTCGGTTTGCCAGCACCCCTGGAATGGATGACCTGTTTCTGCCCAGAGGTGACCATGGCTTTGATGTTCGGGCTATTCTCAACGGAAGCAATGCGGTTGCCATTGATCAGGTGCTTAGGAATTATGACGTAGTGCTCAGTCAAAAGGCCAGAACCACAGGTCTTACAAAAATAGAACGATATTTAAGACAGCATTGATAAGTGTTACGTAAGCGTCAATAGTTCAAAAAAATTATTAAAAGGTGTTGGCGGTACTGTTGTTGCGTTGGCAATGATGCTTTCACTGGTTTGTGGAGCTTCCGCGAACTATTATAACCTCCAGCAATATAGATGGTGCATATTTCTATGCTGTAACACAGCCGCTTGATTCAAAGTGGGCTAATACCGTTGCTGCCAAAAACTAATTCATTCTTCATACTACTTGGATTAGAAATGAATCAAGTTCGGGTTTGTCATGGATCGAAGTTGGATTTGTTGATGGTGCGATGGATAGTACGGGCAGTGGAAATCCTACGTATCACAATGGATTCTATACTGCAAATGGCACAATAGATTATAATGAATGTTGGCCAGGTAACTGTTTAGCTTGCCGCTCAATTGCAAGCTATAGCGTTTTAGCTAATAGAAGGGGGCAGGACGCTCTCATAGAGAACACAAAACAAAAAAATGCGTCTCACCGTGAGATTTATTTTTCAGTCTATAAAGGACAGTTTGCCCACGGCTGTAAAGCCGGAGGCGGAAAATTCAGTTATTACAATGTTGTTCTGCCCGCTGGCGCAATGGCAGATCAGCAGCTTCCCCGCCTCATTCCGGCCCACCACTACACCGATATGGGATGAATCCGGGTATAGGGCAAAATCCCCCGGCTTGGCGTTGGCGGTTGATACCGCTGTCAAATTTCTGCCGATGTACCAATGCCCATCGCTGGGCAGGCCCACATTTTTCAGCACCCAGTCCAGAAAACCGGAACAGTCCAGGCCAAAGGGTCGGTATGTGCCACTGGTGTCGTTCCCCGGCGAGATCACTTTCATCAGAGTACCCCAGCGAGGATCCCAGCCGATGGCGCTGCTCTTACCGCCCCAAAAATAGTTGACCTTGCCCACCAGCTTACAAGCCATCTCCACCACGGCCCGCCGTTCCGGGGAAAGATCGTCCGGCAGCCGCTGGAGCACTTCTATCACTTTTTCGTCAGAAATGCCCAGGTTCGCCAGCAGGCCGCCGAGCACGTCCAACTCACCCAGCAGTTCCGTCAGGGTATTGCTCTGGTCGGTAGAAAACGCATAGGCTGTCCGCATATCGTCCGCGCGCTTGGGGGTGATGGTGATATGCAGCTTCTTTTCTGTCCACGCTTCGGTATCGTCCGTGGCCTCATGCTCAATGGTTTCCACGCTGGACGAAAGGGTACACATATCCCAAAAGATAGCCTTTAACCGCTCCACCCGATCCGGGGTCAATGCGGCCACGTCCACGCTGTCCGGGCCCATGGCGGTTTTACAGGCGAATACAGCCGCCACTTCTCGCCAGTCCGGGGCTGTGCCCTGTATGTCAATGGAGCTATAGTCGCCTGATTGTAACGTGGCTAATTTGTCCGAAAGCTCCATGTTGATTTGGTTTACTGCGGCATTCAGTGGAACCGCCCCAGGTGATGGCTCATTGGCAAAGAGTATTCCAAAGGGGGACGCAATCACAGCAGCCACGAGGAAAATCACGCACATAACAGCGGCCAGGGCACCGCCGCCCGCCAGTGCGGACAGGGCGCTGATCAGCTCCTTCACCGCCTTTACCGTGGCCTGGGCCGCTTTCTTGGATAGGTCGGCGGTGGCCTGGGCCGCCTTCTTGGATTTTTGGAGCATATCGCGCTGGGCCTCCCGCTGGGCTTTCTTTCTGGCTCGGTCAGCGATCCGCTTGGCGGCGGCCTTCTTCCCCATGGTGGCAGGGATGTTGGCAGGGGCCGCTTGTGCCCGAACGGTTTGCTTCACCGTCTGGCGGGTTTTAGGCTGGATGGCCCCGGCCTGGGGCTTCTCCTTCAGCACAGTGGAGCGCCTGGGACGCTCTTTGATGGATGGATAGATAGATTGGTCCCCGGCGAGGAGATTTTCGGTGGAAGGGCCGGGGGTGGACGCGGGCTTTCCGTAGTGGGGGGAGACCCCAGCCTCCCCCCAGATAGCCATGCCCGGCCCGGGGTGGGCATGCTGCTTCCTCCGCTGGCCTACGGCCCGCTGGCGCATACGTTCCCCCGGTGCGGGGGCCTGTGGAGCAGCGGGCGCGTCCTCTACCCACCCAGGTTGGGCCGGCGTATCTGCCCCACGAACACCAGGGGTCGGGGCAGACGTGTCCGGGGGCTGGCCCTGGGTGTCCGGCTGGCGCTGTCGTTCCTTGATCTTCTGGCGGTTCTGCTTGGCCTTGGACACCGCCATGGAAACGCCCTGCTTGGCGTACCGGCCCACCTCACTGGCGGCGTTCTGGGCGTGCTGCTCCACCTGCTCCACGGCCCCGGTGCTGCTGTCGGCGCTGGCGGAGTCGGTGGCAGCCCTGGCGGTGTCAGTGATATTGTCGGGTATCTCGGTGGCGGGGTTTCCTCCGCCCCTCTTCCGCTGAACCAGCTCTTTTTTCAGCTTGCCCGTCATGACACGGCGGATGCCGGTTTGGGCATGCCTGCAGCCTTTCTCTTTACTTTTGTTCTTAACCTTGTTTTCCCGACCTTTTTCTTTGATGTTCAAAATACTGATTCCCCTTTAAATTTTTAAAATATTACCAAAAGAATTGAATCACAACAAAAAGTCATGTAATATATGGACACAGCAAAAAGTTTATAGGAAGAATATCTGTGATTCAAAAAAAATACGCTATTTATATTGGCATTAATTTCCGCTTTTTCATTTATGCTATTATCAATGACTGCCTATGCTGCGCCCGATGTATCGCCTTGCGTTGAGCCATCCGAGATGCTAAATGAAAGCGAGACTCAATCAAACGGTTCTAATAATAAACCAGAGGAAAACACTTCTCAAAACGGTGACGCTCCCAAAGTAAACGTTGTACAAATAATTACATCAGGTGGAGTCATTGCGACGGCAATACTTGGCATAGCTAACTTGATTACATCTGCTCGAAAAATACATATTGATGGTATTAGCAACAAAAGAAATCTATGGATTGATTCTGTGCGAAACATAACAGCAAATATCGTGTGCTATGATTTGAGAAATATCTGTGATCAGGGCTTATTTGAAGATAGATACAATGAGTTTTTGAAGAATGCATATATACTGTCATTATATTTGAATATACAAGCACCATTTGACCGTGTTGTGTCAGATTATTTGATTAAATTTGTGAAATCACAACATCAACAATCTGATGATTTTACTCACAATCGGCGAATGCTAAACTTTGCAGTTCAAGTCTATTTAAAGTCAGAATGGAACCGGGTAAAATACGAGAATGGGCTAAATCCATTTAAAAAATTTGATGAAAAGAAAAGCATTACAACCATATTAAGCAGCCTCAAAGGAGACTATGTGGACGAATTGCGGAAAGAGTATGAAAAATACCTCGATAATGAAAAAATGGATGCTCCAGTATTTTTTGAGTATGTTGAATTAAAGTGTGAATAAAGCGGGTATAGATTTTACTCAAGTTTGCAATAGAGATGGCGTCTCATAGTGAGACGCCATCTCTATGAGATTTACCGCCCCAAAACTTCCCTGATCCCCGCCATGATGTAGTCCGCGCATGGCAGGGCGATAGCGTTTCCTAACGCCCGGTAACGCTGGGCCGAGCTGATCTTCTCCCCTTCCGCGCCGTAAAGGGTCCACCCATCGGGCAGGCCCATGAGTCGCTCACTTTCCAATTCCGTGGGAAACCGCACACAGCCGCCCCCCGGATCGTCGGCAAAGTAGAACGCGAAAGGATAGGCCGCCCCCGCCAGCAGCGTAGGAAATGGGTCATTCATAAAACCGAAGCTGTCCCGGAACTGGACGTGATAGCGGTCGTTGGCCGCGCCCCTCATGCGGAATAGCTGGAAGGGCCGGACGATGGGTATACGCCCCCCTGCTTCAATAACAGGGCCTCTATGAATCTGGGCGGCGGGCACCCCGCCTTCTCTGCCAGCCGGAGAAACTTGGAGCATTGAACGGGGCTTAAACAGTATTTCGTGAGCACGCCGCCCTCCAAAATCGGCCACGAGGAAGATCCGCTGGCGTCGTGCCAACCGGGGTCTTGCCCAATATTGGGCGTCCAGGAGCCGCCAGCACAGTTCAACCCCCTGGCCTCGCACCATTCCGGCGTTTGCCCACCGTCCAGATCGAGGAATTGGAATACCGGCGTCTGTGAAAGCCCGGAGCACTTCTGCATAGTCCAGCCGGTCATTTGATGAAAGGCTTCCCATGACATTTTCCCAAACAGCGATAACTGGGTATTGTCCGTCAGTTGCATCCCTCATTTCTTTGATAATTCTGATCGCGTGAAAAAACAGGCTTGATTTCACCCCGGCCAGCCCGGTTCGGTTGCCAATTTGTGATAAATTTTGACAGGGTGAGCCAAAGGTGAGAACATGGACGGCGGGGATTTTCCCGCCGTCCAGTTTGGTGATGTCCCCCAAATGCTCCATATCCGGGAAGTGGCGCCGGGTGATGGAAATGGGGGCCTTTACAATTTCGCTGGCCCATAACGGCACGATCCCATGGCGGCGGGCCGCCAGCGGGAATACCCCAATGCCGTCAAACAGGCTGCCTAACGTGATGCCGTCCATGTTGAATCGCGTCTCATGGTGAGATTTAATTCTCGCCGGGAGTGGTGGACATGAGACGGTAGAGCTCGGTGTCCCTGGGGATGGTATTGGAGAACGGCACCAGGGAGCCGCCGATCCGCAACAGGCCGTGGCCCGCCTCGGCGTTGGTGATATAGCCCATCTGTGTGTCGGAAATATGCAGCAGCTTGGCAAGCTCCACCCGGTCGGTGGCCGCCTGGTTGAACAGCAGCAGAAATTCAGAGTTCGCCAGCATGAGCCGGGCCGTCTCGGATTTCAGACATTCCTCTACGTTCTGCGTGGCCGCCGTCATGATTCCGGCGTACTTCCGAAAGCGCTTCCATGCCCGGTACAGAAACTCCCCGGAATAGTGGTATTTGAAGTACAAATATACTTCATCCAGGAACACCCATGTATACTTGCCCCGCTTGCGGTTCTCCATGACGCGGTTCTGGATGGCCTCCAAAGTGACGACCAGGGCGGTGGGCCGAAGCTGCTCCCCCATCTCGTAAAGGTCCAACACCACGATCCGGCTGTCCATGTTCACGTTGCCGGGGTGGGCAAACACGTTTAAGCTGCCCTCGGTGATCAGCTCGGCGGCCAGGGCGATTTCCCGCGCCTCCGGGTCCGCCTGCCGCATGACTTCATTCCGCCAGTCGGTCAGCAGGGGCATGGGTGCCCGGCCCCGGTTGTTGAAATAGTCCTGGTACACGTTGGCGGTACAGCGGTCAATGATGGATTTATGGCTGCCGGACAGACGGCCCACGCCCATCTGCTGCTCCAAAATGCTGGTGATGATTTCGGACTTCATGGCAATGGGATTTTCCCCGTCGCCGTAGCTCTCGGTCACTTCCAACGGGTTAATGTGGTGCCTGCTGTTGGGGGAGATTTCAATGACTTCCCCGCCCAGGGCGCGGGCCAGGGGGCCGTATTCGCGCTCGGCGTCAATGATAATAATATCGTCCCCGGTGGCGAGGGCCACGTTCTGGATCGTGGACTTCATCGCCATAGACTTGCCGGAGCCGGACACACCCAGATAGAAAGCGTGGGGGGAGATCAGCCGCTTGCGGTCACAGATCAGCAGATTTTTGCTGATGGCGTTCACTCCGTAGGACAGGCCGCCCGCGTCCTGGATTTCCTGGACCCGGAACGGCATGAGGACGGCGGTGCTCTCGGTGGTCAGGGTGCGCAGGGCTTTCACCCGGCGCAGGCCGTAGGGCAGGACGGTGTTCAAGCCGTCCTCCTGCTGGTAGCGCAGGACGGAGAATTGGCAGAGGTGCTCCCGGCCAATGGACATAAGGGCGTCGGTGTCCGCGTCAAGCTGTTCCAGGCTGTCCGCGATATGCACCAGCGTCACCACGGCAAACATCATGCGCTGGTCCCGTTCGGTGAGGTCGGACAGAAATTCCTTGGCCTCGCCCCGAAGCTGTTCCAGGTCATAGGGAACGGTGGCGGTGAAATTGTTCTTGTCGTTCTGCCGCTGCTGCCAACGGGTGATGTCCGTCTCAATGCCCATGATCCGGCTTTGAATTTCCTTCACCGCCTCGTCAGTAGGAATGGGCAGGATGTCAATGGACAGCATGAGGTTCCGGGGGAAGTCGGACAGGGCGGAAATCATGCTGTCCTTGATGTAGCTGGCGTAATCCTTGAGGAACAGAACGCGGCCCACCTTGTCCCCCATTTCAAAATGCCCCGCCCGGAACCGCATACCGTCCGGGCAGATCAGGTCTTTGAAGTCCAGGCCCCGGCGAATGGCGGCGGTCTGCTCGAAGGTGAAATACTGTTCCTCGCCGGGGCGGAAAAAGTCGTGGAGGATACGGAGCCGGTCATGGTTGGACACGGCCCGCGCCCCGGATTCCAGCCGCCCGAAGCTCTTGGAAAGGTTGGCGTCCACGCGCCGGAAATAGGCGCGGGATTCCTCGATCTTCCGCTGGGGAATGGACAGGGTGATATACTTCTCCTGCACCAGATTGTTACTCTCGGCTGCCCGCTGGGTGAGGATGCCGTTGGCCTCCCGGCGGTACTTGTCCAGGCCGTCCCCCCGCTCCTTCATGAGCATGGTGCGCTCAAAGGCCACAGGGTTGAGGCGGCGGTTGATGATGGTGATTTTGGCGGCGGCGTCGGTGGGCAGGCTGTTCAGCACCCCGCCGTAGGACAGGAAGATCCCGCGCTGGTCGTCCTCGGAGGCGGCGGCGTAGTTCACGTCAGTGAAGCGCCACGTCCGGCTGTGTTTCCGGCCCACCTGCCATGTGCCATCTTCATAGATACACTTGATGGGGATGGACTGCTGGACGCTGCGGGGGACCTTGAACTTGTCCCGTTCGCTCTTGTTGGCGGCGATCAGGGATTTAATCAAAGTCGTCACGCCCCTTTCGGTTCAGCATATTGTAGTAGAAATTTTCGGACACAAAGCGCCGTTCCCCGGCGCAGAGGATTTCGGACTTGATGAAAGCCCACAAGAACTGTTCAAGGGTCAGGCCGTTGTAACTGAAAAAGCCAGCCACAGCCACAGGCGCGGCAGCCAGAATGCAAACCCAGCTCGCCGTTTCCTTTCCGGCCACGCTGCCCAGCAGCAGATAGACAGCTACAGCGATCCCCACGGCGAACAGGGCGCAGAAAAATTGCCGGGTGGACAGGCCGAAGAAAATGCTTTCCTTGTGCTGGCGTACTTCTTTTGGAATTTTAATTTCCATATAGATTTTTCCTTTCTGTAATGATATAATTTAAATAATTCTATTTAATAACTTTGAGGGGAGGGCATAGCGATGGAAGAAGATAAAAGGCATAAGCGTGAGCGCATTAATGAAAATATTTTTGTAGGTATTGTAAGTGGAGTTATTGTCCTTCTCATAGGTTTTATTGGCACATTGATATGGACTTATCTCATTTTCCCCAATCTCTCCAATCCAGGTGATAACTCCAGTTCAAGCCCAGCCCAAAGTGTTGAATCAAACCCAATAATTTCAACGACACCTCTTCCCGGACCTACGTCGACACCTGTATTGCCCACCCAAACGCCATCGCCTGTCCCTACTCCGGCACAAACTCCAATTCCACTCCCTGTGTCCACGCCTATACCAGGCTCAAATAGTAATACAGATTCGCCGAATACTTCAAACTCCGATCCCGGTCTTGATGGAAATGGTGGCTATCCTCAATTACAACCGCCACCCATTAATGATTACCAAGCGCAAGACATAATAAATGCTCCCATACCAGAACCACCCATTGATGACTAATTGACGTGATAACTACATCAACACCAGAACCACCTTAGAAAACCTTCATAGCCCCAACATCTCCTTTACCACCTGATCTGCGCCTTTCACCAGCCCGGTGCGGATCAGCATATTGAAGATATGCTGTTTTACAGATACTCTTTCACGTTGTAATCCAGTCAATCGTGCTGTCCACTTCATTTCCCCACACATCCCAGCCGGGGGCGGGGCGGCGGGCAAACAGCTCCACACGGGGCACGTCCCCCATCAGGGCTTCAATGCGGCGGCGGGCCTCGTCCGGCTTCCGGCTGTGTTCCTGGACATGGGAGATAATGACTTGGTGAACGTTCCGGGCCAGCCGTTTGGGGTGCCCCTTGGTAGCCAGCAGGCATAGCTCCGCGTTAGCCCTTGTCCAGTTTCCGTGTCCCCAAAAGATGGTGTCGGATATCCGGCTCAGTTTGATCCAGACGAAAGCGGCGGTCACATAGCGGAACCCCCACGCCTCCATGACGCCCCACGCCTCCTGGAGCATGGGCATGGTGATCCAGAGGAACAGGGTGCAGTCGTCGGCGGCCAGTTCGGACACGGGCAGGGCCTTGATGTCCTCAATAGGCATGGTGGGATAGTGCTTATCCGCAGAGTGCCTATGTCCATATTTCCAGGGCGGGTCGGCATAGATAATGTTGTATTTTCCTATAGCCCCAACATCTCCTTCACCACCCGATCCGCGCCCTTTACCAGCCCGGTCAGGATCAGCATATTGAAAATGAGCTGTCCGATGTACTGCCATGCCATGGTGACGGCGGGCAGGCTGGCGTCGGCGGCCGGGGTGCTGCTGGACAGAAATGCGGAATAGATCAGGCAGGCCAGCACGATTACGGCCCCCTCCATGCACACGCCGATATAGCTTTTAAGAAACGCTTTACCGCTGGCGGCGGTTGCCTCCCCGGCGAAGGTCGCCAATGGGAGCGGGGCCAGGGCGGTAAACATATAGAGCCGGAAAAACCGCCCATACACCGTCAGCAGCAGAATGAACGACATGACAGTGATGAACAGGCTGCCCAGCAGGGACACCAGCCACAAAGGTATGCTTTCCAACAGGCCCAGTCTCTTAATAGCTGTTACAATTTCAGTGGGCAAAGTGGCCGCCGTGGAGACAGATCCGCCCACACTGTCCATGACGGCGGAAACCACGCCGCCGCACACGCTGAAAATGGCCGTCATGATCTCCATGCAGCTCCCTACCGCCACCTTTGCCAGAATGAAGCGGATGAAATGGCGCAGGGCAAATTCCGGGCGCTGGAAGTCCCGAAAGCTGGCGGCGCTTTGGAAAACACCCATGGCGAAAAACAGCACCAGCAGGCCGTAGCCGATCCCCACCATGGCTGTGTGTATGCCGGAGATCACCGTCCAGATGTCTCCGCCTTTGAAGTTCTGCGGGGTCTGTGTCAGCAGCGTCCATATCTCAGACAGCTTTCCGTTCCAGTCCGTCAGCGCGTTTTCCAGAATATTTACGATCCAGTTATCGCTCATTGCAATTCACCTCCATGAAGGGGAAATGCGTCTCATGGTGAGACGCATTCCCCTTGTTTGTTTTGGCCCAACTCACAGCGCGCCGATGGTGGACAGGATTTCCTTGCTGAACGCGATGATCAGCCCGCCGAACACGCACAGCATACCCTGGCTGCGCTGGCTGGCGTCGTGGGACTGGATGCTCATGCCGAGCTGGACGATGCCCCAGCCCAGGATGATCACGCCGATGGCCTTGATGCAGGAGAAAATAAAGTCGCTCAAATTATTCACAATGGAAAGCGGGTCGCTGCCGCCGCCAGAGGCGGCAAAGACGGGGACAGTGAGGGCGGCGCACAGGCCCATAGCCAGGGCGCTGGTGAAGTAGAGACGGCGGGCGCGGCGGGTCTGGCGCTGGGTCAGGGTGTCGGGCTTGTTGTTGTTCTTCTTGTTCATGAAACATCTTCCTTTCATTCGATAATTTCGATTTCGTCCAGGGACGTAAAGGTAAAGTCCAGGTCGCCCGCGTCATAGAGACAGGGGGCTATGTGGACATAGGGAGCGGCGCCGCCATCCCCGGTGTACTTGAGGTTGGGGTGCCGTTCCAGATCGTACTTGGCGTCAATCACCGGGGCCTCGCCCCGGATCAGGATAATGGAGAGCCGATTATCCAGCATACGGACTTCATCGGGGGTCAAGAGCTCGCGGCCCGCCTGTTGAAAATTCTGGCTGTAGGAGCCGTTGCGTCCCTTGCTCTGACTGCTGGTGCGGGTTTCGATGGTTTCTTTCCCCAAAAGTTCGGAAACGTACTTATGGGTGCTTTGCTCATTTCCACCCAAATAGATAAAGCTGTCCGCGTTGCCAATGATACCCTCCCAGTCGTCTTTGAAAAGGGCCTTTAACTGGGAGATGTTCTGTAGTATAATGGTGGCCATGATATTTCGGGAGCGCATGGTGGCCTGGAGCCGGGCATATCCGTCCGGCAATGCCACGTTTGCGAACTCGTCGAACATGAGCCGGACAGGAACAGGCAGGGCGCCCCCGTGAACCTTGTCCGCCTGGTAGTAGAGCTCCTGGAACGCCTGCGTATACAACATACCCACGAGGAAATTCAGCGAGACGTCGTTGCTGTCCGGGATAATGCAGAATACGGCCTGCTTCCGTTCCCCCAGCTTATCCAGCTCCATGGTGTCGGCGGCGGTGACGCGCTGTACCTCCGGCAAAGTGAAGGGGGCCAGCCGGACGGACGCGGTGATCAAAATGCTCATGGCCGTCTCGCTGGGGGCCTGCTTGAACACCTTGTACTGGCGCAGGGCGATATGGT
>CAMWRX010000022.1 GCA_947176765.1 uncultured bacterium | reverse complement strand
CGCCGCGGGCCCGGCGCCGGGGGCCGCCGGGTCCAGCACGGTGTAGTGGGGGATCATGGTGAAGTTATTCATGGTATATTTGTGCCGCTGCTCGCTGTCGGTGATGACCGCGGTAACCGTCACCTCGCTGCCGGTGCCGGCGGTGGTGGGGATGGCAATCAGGGGCGGCAGGCGGCGCAGCACCCGCAGCAGGCCCTTCATCTGGTTGACGCTCCGCTTGGGGTAGACGATCCGGGCCCCTGCCGCTTTGGCACAATCCATGGACGAGCCGCCACCAAAGGCGATGATGCCCTGGCATCCTGACCCCAGGTACAGCGCCCGGGCTTCCTCCACGTTGCGCACGGTGGGGTTGGCGCGGGTGCCGTCGTAGACGGCGCAGTGGACGCCGGACTGCTCCAGCAGCTCCTCCAAAGGTCGGGTCACCCCGGCCTCCCGCAGGGGGTGGTCGGTGACCAGCAGGACGGAACGGATCTTGAGCCGCTCCAGCAGGGGCGGCAGGGCGTCGATGCTGTCAAAACGCTCCGGCTCCCGGTAGGACAGCAGGGGCATGGCCAGCCGGAAGGCCAGCTGGTAGCCCCGGCAAAAGCTTTTCATTAATATATTCATTGTTGTGGAAGTCCCTCCTTACTAATTTCCCGGAGATGGCCGGTGATGGAAAACAAGGCTTTGTAGAACGTCTCCCGGGCCTCTTCCGACAGATCCCCGCCCGCCATCTCCACCGCGAGGCAGGCCCGCTTGGAAATCTGCGCGGCCACGGCCCGGCCCCGCTCCGTCAGCTTGAGCAGGCCGCGGTAAAGGCTCCGATCCACGGCCTGCTTGATGACCAGGCCCTTTTCCTGCATCAGCGCGACGGCGCGGGAGAGGTCTGACTTGTCCCTGCCGCACAGCCGACACAGCTCGGGGCCGGTGATCCCGTCTTGATACCGGTACATCACCGTCAGATAGGCGGCGTGGGGGCCTTTGAGGCCATAGACTGACAGTTCCTCCTCCGCCAGCTTGTGCCAGCACCGTGAGATTTCAAAAATCGCCGAAGTAAATTGCTCGAACCGCTGGATCATAGCGTATCCTCCCGCAGCAAATTAAAAAGTTGTAAATTCAACTTTTGTATCATACAGAAAAGAAGTTGAAATGTCAACTTCTTTCTTCGCAAAGATTTGCGGCAGATTCGCTTTTTGAGAAAACATAGCGGCACGACAGTTTATGGAAATGGCCTGCTCCATATTGTCCCGTTCCCGAGGAGGGTGAATCCATCTTTGTAACGCTCCACATTTGATAATTCGGTTCCATTTATATGCAGTTATAGAGCATAAAAAATGCTTGCGGGATGATAGCTGATATGTTATAGTATAAAAGAGAGAAAATAATCGACAGACGACATTCCACTATTGGCGAAAAGGGTGGGCAGTTATAAAAACGCTGATTCTGGCAGGTGGTTTTGGCACCCGCATCTCAGGGGGAAAGCGCGTGGCAGGAATCGGCGTTAAACTGCGGCAAATATATGGAAAGCAAACGCTGATTTACTTATTTGGCGGGATTTGGGTACGGCAGCGTGGTTACCTTGAGCAACTTTTTTATATGCTTGGCCTGTACATCCGCAATTTTGAATTCTGGACTACGCCGATGCGCATTGTAGAGGCAAAGTCCTTTGTTTATGCGCCGGAGCATGATTTGACTATCTGCTTGGCCAAGTTCACCAATCTGTCTGCTACGACCGCTATTATTTCACGAACGGAAATGCATTTTTACGATTGCTGCAAAATGTATTCCGAGGCGGTCATTGGCGGGCGGAGAAGCAGAAGGAAAGGGAGATGGGGTAGCAATGGAGGAACTGTCTTGGGTGCTTTTCCTTGCGGTGGGAGTTCTGCTCCTTGCAGTAAGCTTTATCTGCTATGTGCGCCGCAGCCTTGCGGATAACATATTCCTCAGCTGGGCCGCTTTTTCAGCTGTACTGATAGTGGCGGGCGGCGCAATGGGGATTATAGGGGCGACTGGCGAAGCATTTTTGGTGGCCGCTGCTTTTGTGGCGCTGCTGATAATCTGTATGTTGTTTCGGATCAGTGTCATTGTTTCAGAACTGGTCATGAGGAATCGGGAGCTGGCAATGCACGTATCACTGCTCAATCAAGAAAATGAGAGGATACTTTATGAACTCGAGATTCGGGGTCGCGGGGAAAAAGATTCTATTTGTGATCAATACGATGGGGAAAGCCGGAGCGGAGACGGCGCTGCTGTCGCTGCTGAGGAGCTTGCTGCAAGCAAATAAGCAGGCAGGAAGAGAAGGCTGTGAACTGTACCTATACGTATTGACCGGACAGGGAGAACTGATCGAGCGCATTCCCCCGGGTGTCCAGCTACTTAACCGGAGATACAAGAATCTGTCCGTCCTGAGCAGAGAAGGACGCCGCTATCTGCGCCGCACGGTCCTGCGGGCAATGTTTCGCCGGGGAGCGCTGTTCCGCCAGCTTCCAAATATGATTTTGTCGTTGGCGGAGATGATTAAAAAGGGGAAGATCTGGCCGGACAAATTGCTGTGGCGGGTGCTTTCTGAGGCGGGCGACCGCTTTGATAAGGAATTTGACCTGGCGGTGGCCTATTTGGAGGGCGGCTCCACCTACTATGTGGCAGACCATGTAAAGGCCCGTAAAAAGGCGGCGTTCATCCATGTTGACTACACTGAAGCGGGGTATACCAGACAGCTTGACCAATCATGCTATTTAGGCTATGACGCGATATTCCCGATTTCCGATGAGGTGAAGGACAGCTTTTTGCGGATCTATCCGGAGTGCGCCCCGCAAACACGAGTGTTCCACAATATCATTGATCGGGACGAGGTGCTGCGGCGGGCAGCCCAGGGCGGGGGATTTGAGGACAGTTATGATGGGATCCGTCTGTTGACTGTGGGCAGGCTGACTTGGCAGAAGGCATATCCTACGGCGATTAAGGCTATGGCTTTGCTGAAGCAGGCGGATGTGAAGGCCAGATGGTATATCTTGGGAGAAGGATCTGAGCGCAAGACGCTAGAGAGGCAGATCGAGTCAGCAGGACTGAGAGAGGATTTTGTACTCCTGGGTGCGGTGGATAACCCATACCCCTACTATGCCGGGGCGGATATTTACGTCCACGCCACTCGGTTTGAGGGAAAGAGCATTGCGATCCAGGAGGCGCAGATTCTGGGCCGGCCAATCATTGCGTCGGACAGCAGTGGAAACCGGGAGCAGATTGTCCATGATGTGGATGGGCTGCTATGTCCGCTGGAGCCACCGGCGATCCGGGACGCAGTGCTGGCGTTAATCTCTGATCCAGAGCGACGAGAACGACTGGGGCGGGCCGCTGCGGAGAAGCGGGCCGGAACAGAGGAGGACCTGGTTCTTTTGGAAGAACTGGTGACGAGTTCGGGGGAGAGAACATGGAAGAGAGAACAAGAAAGGACTTGCTGGTAATTATACCGGCGTATAACGAGGAAAAAAATATCGGCTCAGTGCTGGAGCGGTTAGAGGCCCCTGAGATTTCTGCGGTTGCGGATATCTTTGTAATCAACGACGGCTCGACGGATGCTACCAGCCAGGTGGTGAAAAGGCACGGGCACACTGTGGTGACCCATGTGTTCAACCTGGGGTATGGCAGTGCGCTGCAGCTTGGGTACAAGTATGCCGTGAGGAGGCAGTACCGCTATGTCATCCAGATGGACGCGGACGGCCAGCATGACGCATGCAATATTCTCAGGATTTATGACCGGCTCCGGCAGGAGGACATAGACGGCAATTTGCCGGATATTGTACTGGGCTGCCGCTTTATGGAGGGCAGCAAGGAGTATCGGATGTCTGCTGTGCGCAGGTTCGCGTGCCTCCTGTTCCAGAAAATGATTTATATATTTACGGGACGGACGCTGGTGGATCCCACCACCGGACTGCAGGGGCTGAGCAGACGGGCGTTTTTGTACTATTCAAAGTATAAGCATTTTGATGACAGGTATCCTGATGCAAATATGTTGATTCAGATGCTGCTGCTGGGCTTTTTGGTAGAGGAAGTGCCCGCGACGATGCATCAGCGCACCGGGGGTGTGGGGATGCACTCCGGGCTGAAACCAGTGATCTATATGATGCGTATGTTTTTCTCTATTATTGCGGTTAGGCTTCGCACAAAGCGTCATCAAGGGCCAGCGACTATGGGGGCGCTTTTGGACTGGAAGGAGAGCTAACCTGAACGCTTTCCATGCCCTACCCGATTTGCACAGCGCCATACCACATTTCGCACAAACGAAAAGGCCACTCAGTACACTTTGCGAGTTGTACTGGGTGGCCTTTCGCTGGTTAGTTCGAACAACTGACAACAATTTGCTCAGATTGGGTAGGGTCGTTCACGTTTTCCCGGCGCTTATATCTCAATTTCGCCCTCAAAGTCGATCTGGGCATCTCCGGTCAGGGTCAGGCCGTCCGGGCGGCGGTTGACGGTCAGGTCACCGCCCCGCAGATGCAGGGTCAGCTCGGCGTTCATCTCGCACAGGCCGAGTTCGGTGGCGGCCGCAGCCGCAGCGCAGGCACCGGTGCCGCAGGACCAGGTCTCGCCGATGCCCCGCTCCCAGACCCGCATCTTGATTGTCCAGCGGTCCAGCACGGTGGCAAAGGAGATGTTCGCCCGCTGGGGGAAGGCCGGGTCGGTCTCGAGCCGCGGGCCCACCGTCCCGACCGGGAAGGCGTCCACATCATCCACAAAGATGACGCAGTGGGGGTTGCCCATGGAGAGGCAGGTCACCCGGTAGTCCACCCCGTCCACCGTATAGGGCTTGTCGACTGCCCGGGTTGTCTCAAAGTCAGGGCTGAGGGGCACATTGGCGGCGGTAAAGTCGGGCGCCCGCATCTCAATGGAGACGCTGTAGACCCGGCCGTCCCGCACATAACAGCGCAGGGAGCGGGGGCCCGCCTCGGTCTCGATGGTCATCTCCTGTCGGGGCACCCGGCCGCGTTCGTACAGATATTTTGCGACGCAGCGCATGGCGTTGGCCGCGATCTCGGCGGGGGTTCCGTCTGAGTTGTACATCCGCATCCCCGCGTCGCACTGCTCACTGGGCAGGATCAGCACCACCCCGTCGCCGCCGATACTCCTGCGCCGGCTGGAGAGCCAAACGCTCAGGGACTCGGGGTTTTCTACCCTCTGCTCAAAGCAGTCAAAATAGATGTAGTCATTTTCGCTGGCGCGCATCTTGACAAAACGGTAGCGCTTTTTCTCGGTCGGCAGATGGGCCGCATCGAAAAGCTCGATGTTGTCGCAACTGTAGCCGCTGCGGATCACGCTCAGCAGCGCGTTGGCGGTGTCGATGCTGGTCAGGCAGGCCACCCGGCACTCAATCGCCCGACGGCGCAAGGCAATGGTCTCGGCATCGGGCAGGTCGCCCTTTTCGCCGGTGGCCAGCACATACTGCACCGCACCGCTCTCGACCAGGGCGGCGAGGGCGCGCTGTTCGTCCCCGTCCGCCCCCACTTCGACCGTTTGGCAGGGGACGCCGGCCGCTCTCAGGACCTCCGCCGCTTGGGCGGGGGCATAGACCGCAAAGCCCAGCTCAGCCATGCCCCGGGCGACGCAGAGGGTCTCATAGCTGTCCCTGCGCTGCATCGTGACCAGCAGCCCGCCGGAGGAGACGACCCGGTAGCCCGCCGAGACGAGGGCCTTGTAGAGCGCCTCCTCGATGTTGCGGCCGATGCCCAGCACCTCGCCGGTGGACTTCATCTCGGGGCCCAGGTGGCTGTCCACGCCGGACAGCTTTTCAAAGGAAAAGGCGGGCGCCTTGGCGGCAAAGAGCACTGATTTGTGGAAGAGGCCGCTGCCATAGCCCAGCTCCGACAGCTTCTGCCCCATCATGACCCGGGTGGCCGCCGCCGCGATGGGCAGGCCGGTTACCTTGCTGATATAGGGTACCGTGCGGGAGGCCCGGGGGTTGGCCTCGATCACATACAGGCGGTTGTTGTGAATCACATACTGGATATTGATGAGTCCCCGCACGCCAAGGGCCAGGGCCAGCCGCCGGGTGCTGTCCACGATGGTCTCGGTCACCGGGCCGCCCAAGTTCCAGGCGGGGTAGACCGCGATGGAATCCCCCGAATGGACCCCCGCCCGCTCGACATGCTCCATGATGCCGGGGATCAGGATCTCTTCGCCGTCACAGATCGCGTCGACCTCTACCTCCCGGCCAGAGAGGTATTTGTCTACCAGCACGGTGTTGTCCCCGCTCTGGGCGAGAATGAACTCCATATACTGCTCGATCTCCGTGTCCGCGTAGGCAATCATCATATTCTTGCCGCCCAGCACATAGCTGGGCCGGACCAGCACCGGATAACCCAGCTCCTCCGCCGCGGCCAGCGCCTCGGCCTTGGTGCGGACGATCCGGCCCTGGGGCCGGGCGATGCCCAGCCGGCCAAGGATCGCGTCGAACTTCTCCCGGTCCTCCGCCGCGTCGATGGCGGAGAGGGGTGAGCCGAGGATCGGTATACCGTGTTTTTCCAGTGTTTCGGCCAGGTTGATGGCGGTTTGGCCGCCGAACATGACCACCGCGCCGCAGGGCTTTTCCCGGTCGATCACGTCCAGAACGTCCTCGGGGGTCAGGGGCTCAAAATAGAGCCGGTCGGCGGTATCAAAGTCGGTTGAGACCGTCTCGGGGTTGTTGTTGATCATCACGACCTCGTACCCCAGCTCCTTCAGGGTGCGGACGCAGTGGACCGAGGCGTAATCAAATTCGATGCCCTGGCCGATGCGGATGGGGCCGGAGCCCAGCACCACCACCGTCCTGCGCTTTTTGGCCGGGTCCCAGCCAATAAAGCCGGAGGCCTCGTCCTCACCCTCCGGCACGCCGTAAAAGTAGGGGGTTTGGGCCGCGAACTCGGCCGCGCAGGTGTCGACCATTCGGTAACGGGCCGGGTTGTGGGGGGGCAGCCGCTGGCCGCTCAGCCGGGCGATCGCGCTGTCGGGATACCCCAGCTTCTTGGCCCGACGGTAGAGCGCCTCATCCAGCGGCTGGGTGCACAGGGCTTTTTCCATCTCCACCAGCAGCACCAGACGGGCGAGGAACCACTCATCGATCAGGGTGAGGGTATGCAGCTCCTCCACCGTCATGCCCCGCCGCAGCGCCTCATATACGGCGAACAGCCGCTCATCGGTTGGGGTGGAGAGTGCTTTGCGCAGGGCTTCCTCTCCCAGCTCCCGGGCCGCGGGCAGGGCCAGGGTGTCCAGCTTGATCTCGGCCCCCCGCACCGCCTTCATCAGAGCCTGCTCAAAGGTGGGCGCGATGGCCATGACCTCGCCGGTGGCTTTCATCTGGGTGCCCAGCTCCCGGGAGGCGGCGTAAAACTTGTCAAAGGGCCATTTGGGGAACTTGACCACCACATAGTCGAGGGCCGGCTCAAAAAAGGCGGTGGTCTTGCCGGTGATGTCATTGGGGATCTCGTCCAGCCGCAGGCCCACCGCCAGCTGTGCCGCCACCTTGGCGATGGGGTAGCCGGTGGCCTTGGAAGCCAGGGCGGAGGAGCGGGAGACGCGGGGGTTCACCTCGATCACCGCGTACTCCATCCGTTCGGGGTGCAGCGCGAACTGGACGTTGCAGCCGCCGCAGACCCCGAGGCTCTGGATGATCTCGATGGCGGCGGTGCGCAGCATCTGGTACTCAGGGTCAGCGAGGGTGAGGGCGGGGGCGGCGACGATGCTGTCCCCCGTATGGACCCCCACCGGGTCGAAATTTTCCATGGAGCAGACGCACAGCGCATTGCCCGCGCTGTCCCGCACAACCTCGAACTCGATCTCTTTCCAGCCCGAGATGCACTTTTCCACCAGGATCTGTCCGATGGGGGAGGCCTCCAGGCCGGTGCGGGCGATTTCCCGCAGGGCCGTCTCATCCTGGGCGATGCCGCCGCCGCTGCCCCCGAGGGTAAAGGCCGGGCG
Organism: uncultured bacterium; assembly: GCA_947176765.1. Taxonomy (GTDB): domain Bacteria; phylum Bacillota; class Clostridia; order Oscillospirales; family Oscillospiraceae; genus Enterenecus. The sequence goes on along the minus strand of CAMWRX010000022.1, from coordinate 28,610 downwards.
GATGATGACTGGATAGCCGATCTTCTCCGCCAGCTCCAGCGCGGCCGGAAGCTCGGTCACGATTCCGGAAGGGACGGTAGGCTGGCTGATCCTGTCCATCTGCTCCTTGAATTTCAGCCGGTCTTCCGCGTTTTCGATCGTCTCGAGGGAGGCCCCCAGCAGGCGGACCCCCATCTCGTCCAGAAATCCGCTCTTGGCCAGCTGCATCGAGAGGGTCAGGCCCATCTGCCCGCCGATGGTGGAGAGCAGGCCGTCCGGCCGCTCCTTCTGGATGATCCGGCGCAGCACCGCCTCGTTCAGCGGCTCGATATAGATCTTGTCCGCCACAGCGCTGTCGGTCATAATGGTGGCGGGGTTGGAGTTGACCAGCACCGTTTCCAGCCCCAGGGCGCCCAGCACCCGGCAGGCCTGGGTGCCGGCATAGTCAAACTCGGCCGCCTGTCCGATTACGATGGGGCCGGAGCCGATCAGCAGCACTTTTTTCAAGGTCTTGTCCAGCGGCATTGCCTACACCTCCGTCCGCCTGAGAAATTCGTCAAAGAGAGCCCCGGCGTCCTTCGGGCCCGCGCACGCCTCTGGGTGGAACTGGACCGAAAAGACATTCCGGCCGGGGTACTCGATCCCTTCGTTTGAGCCGTCATTCAGGTTCACATAGCTGGCCACCGCGCCGGGAGGCAGCTCCGAGACCGCGTAGCCGTGGTTTTGGCTTGTGATGAAACAGCGGCCGTCCGCCGAGCGGCGGACCGGCTGGTTCGCGCCGCGGTGGCCGTATTTCAGCTTGCTGGTCCTGCCGCCGAGGGCTAGGGCCAGCAGTTGGTGTCCCAGGCAGATGCCAAAGACCGGCAGGCCGCTCTCAGCGACCCTGCGCACCTCGGCGATGATGGCGGGGTAAGCCGCCGGGTCCCCCGGCCCATTGGAGAGCAGGACTCCGTCCGGCCTGAGGGCCAGCAGGGTAGAGGCCCCGGTCTGGGCGGGCAGCACCGTGACCCGGCAGCCCCGGGCGGCGAGGCATTTGGCGATGGCCCCTTTTGCGCCGAAGTCCCAAAGGGCGATGTGGGGGCTGCCCTCGGGGTTGAGGGTATAAGGCGCGGCGCAGGTCACAGCATAGACGTCCGCGGAGAGCTGCAGCCCCGCCAGCCCGGCGGCAAAGGCATCGACGTCCGCGGGCAGCTCAGAGACAATGGCGGCATTCATGACCCCCTGCTCCCGCAGCTGCCGCGCCAGCGCGCGGGTATCTACCCCGCAGAGCCCGACCACCCCCCGGGCGGCCAGAAGCTCGGCAAGGGCCCCCTCGCTGCGGAAGTTGGAGGGAGCCTCGCACAAGTCATGCACCACAAAGCCGCTGGGGCCGATGTGCTCGCTCTCAAAATCGGCCGGAATCACCCCATAGTTACCGATCTGCGGGAAGGTTTCCACCACGATCTGGCCGTGATAACTCGGATCGGTCAGGGTCTCGAGGTATCCAACCATTGCGGTATTGAACACCAGCTCGGCGGTGACATCCGCATCCCCGCCGAACCGGGTGCCCTCGGTATACCAGCCGTTATGCAGAATTAAATAAGCGGTTTTACTCATCTTTTCTCCTTTAGCTTCTTGCGTTTTTCGTTCTTGGCCGACCAAGGCTGTCAAGAGCGGCGGCTTCCTGCCCGCTTACCCCAGCGGCTTGACCAGTACCGCTTTTGGGGTGTGCAAGCGGTTTTCCGCCTCGGCAAAGATCTCCTGGGCCCATTTGAGGATCTCGGGGTCTGGCGTGTATAATGATGCTGAAGAAAAGTTCGTCTTACTCTCTGCTTTGTGTACCTTTCTTCCGCCGTGCGGGACTGCTGCGCAGGATGTCGGAAGGGCTATTTCCCTGCTGCCGTCTGTTTTGGTCGTTCCTGTATGGTAGAGCTCCCTCCAAAAGTTAAGAGTATAAAAACATTCTTTTCTTCAGCATAATTATACACGTTCATGCGCCGCTGTCAAGCGACTCGCCGGATTTCGACAAAATTATGCGAATTGCATATCTCACCTGTACATCACCGCTTGTATTTGGAGGAATTTGTCCTTTGTGGCGGAATTTCTCTGGGGTCAGTGCCGCCGCCGAGAAAGCTTTTATGCAGACTTTTCTGTATATTCCGGGTGAGGGATGTATACTAAAAAGCTGCACTAATCGGGCAAAGCTTATGCGCAAATTCAGAGGAAATGCGGCGTATCCTCGTCCGTTTTCTTCGACCAACAAATCAAGCGATGTACTGCTGTTCTGACGCTGGGCCTCACCCTGGCCCCCGCAAAGGAATACACCTACGGGCCCATGGGCGAGCTGCGCGCGCACGTCACAGGGGAGATGCAGAAGGAGGCCGCAGACCGGGTGGGAGGCTTCATCGCCCAGTCCCTGTAAAAAAGATTTTGAGAAGGACCCAGGGAGCGTCGAGTGGAAACCCGGCGCTCCCTGGAATTTTTCCAGTCCGGGTCAGATATGGGTCAGGACAGGTTGACCCATATTTGACCCAGATTAAAAAGTGAATAAAAACAGAAAAAATCCTTCGATTTCAATGGAAATCGAAGGATTTTTGGTACGAGTGTTCATAACGACACTCCCGGAAACCCGCATGAATCAAGGCTTTTGGGCAGCGGGCAAACACGTTTCACCAACCAAAGTATATTTTTGAGAGAGGGCGAGTGCAATGATCGCCCTTTTCGTTTATGGCTACGGCCATTCCTATGAGGGCCTGGACGAGTACATGAAGCGCCGTCTGGAAATCAAGCTCATTCAGTCAATCGTCACGATGAACTGACGTGCGACCCATAGCGGACGGAACGAACTTACCCTTTCCGCGTTCCGTTCCGCTGTGTGGCCGCGGCACCTTGAAAAAGAAAGCCCGCAAGATAACGGCGGTGCAGTATAGGGCAACAGATACATTCTGTATGTGCCACGTCGGTGGGCGCGCCATGACCCCATATCCTATGGGAGAGCGAGAACCGCTTACACCGAAAGCTGGCAGCTATAATCAGCGGCACATACGCTAACGATACTCCCCTATAGCCACAGTCCGAGCGTTCAAAGCGTCGCAGGCAATGGGTAGGGCCGCGTGAGAACCACGTGGGGGTGAAAGTCCCGTGGAGCTGTGCCGCCAGCCGTCTGATTCATGCCCATGAAAAAACCGCACCCCAATGGTGCGGCTGTCCCCATATTCAAATCTCACCATGAGACGCGATTAAGGAAAGGAGGGCGTCATGACCGACCAGGCGCCGAAAGAGGAATACACCTACCATGTGGGGAACATCAATTTTGTTGTCACCCCGATCTATAAGGAAAGCGGGGAACCCATGCGTGATATTTTACTGAAACTCATGCTGGCCGAGTTAGGCCCAGCGTGAGCTTTTCATCCATCCACCCGAAAATTTGACGCCAAGCAGAGGCGGCAGTATAATATATATGGATAAAACCTCTTGTTTGGCGGTGAGAAAGGAGGATATTTTGAAACTGTCAAACAAAAATCACGCAGCGGGAACCGCCGCGTTGTACTGCCGCCTCAGCCGTGACGATAATCTGGACACCGAATCCAACAGCATCAGCAACCAGAAAAAAATTCTCCAGAAGGCGGCGAAGGAAAAAGGCTATACGGACACCCTGTTTTTCGTGGACGATGGGATCACCGGCACGACCATGAAGCGGCCCGGTTTCCAGAAGATGGTCCAGGCCATTGAAAACGGATATATCTCAGCGGTGTTTGTGAAAGACCTTTCCCGCCTGGGCCGGAACTATATTGAGGTGGGCCGCCTGACGGAAGAATTTTTCCCAGCCCATGATGTGCGGCTGGTGGCCGTTTCGGACGGGGTGGACAGTGACGAGGGCGAAAACGAGTTTACCCCCTTCAAAAATATCATGAACGAATATTATGCCCGCGATATTTCCAAAAAGCGAAAAATCGTGAACAAGCTGAAAGGAAATTCTGGTGTGCCACTGTCCCCGCCGCCCTATGGCTACATCAAGAACCCGGATGATCCACGTTTTTGGGTGATCGACCCGGAGGCCGCCGCCGTGGTACGGCGGATCTACCAGATGGCTTTGGACGGCTTCGGGCTGGCGGAAACCGCTGCCGCATTGGAGCGGGATGGAATTTGCAATCCTACCTACTACTGGCGGAGCAGGGGAACCAACCGGGGCGGCTCCAAGAGCACCGTGGAGCCCACCAAATGGGGCCATACCACCGTCAAGAAAATCCTCACCACACAGGAGTATTGCGGTGATGTAATCAACTTCAAGTCCTACTCCAAGTCCTATAAGGTGAAGAAACGCATTGAGAACCCGGACGAAAACCGGGCAATCTTCCTCAATGTCCATGAGGCCATCATTGACCGGCCCACCTGGGAGAAGGTACAGAGCATGAAAAAGGGCACCCGCCGCAAAAAGCCCACCGTTACCCAGGAGCCCAGCGTATTTTCCGGCGTTCTGAAATGCCCGGAGTGCGGCGGCAACCTCAATTTCCATTTTAACCAGGGCAACCACGATATTAAGTTCTTTAGCTGCCAGAATCACAATTCCGGCCTGCGCAAATGCACCAAGACCCATTATATCCGGGTGGAATTTCTGGAACAGGTGGTGCTGTATGAGGTCAACCGTCTGGCCTGTTTTGCCAACGAGTACGAGGACGACTTCATCAAAGCCATGATGGGCCAGTCCGCGAAGGTGACGGAGAATGACCGGGCGAGGAAGCAGCGGGAACTTGACGGGCTGCTGGCGCGGGATAAGGAGCTCGATGTGCTGTTCGAGAAACTTTATGAGGACAACGTGAACCAGAAAATAAATGACGCCCGGTTTGCGAAAATGTCCCAGCGGTATGAAGCGGAGCAGGGGGAGAACGCCAAGAAGATCAAGGCGCTCCGGCTTGAACTGAAAAAGTCGGAGGGCCGGAGGATGGACGTTGACACGTTCCTTGAAACCGTCCGCCGCTATACCAACGCCACAGAGATCACCCAGCGCATGGTGGCGGAGTTGATCGACCACATCGACGTATACCACGCCGAGAAGAAGGACGGCGTGACCACCCAGCGCATTACGATCTACTACAACTGTATCGGCGCGTTCGCTGTTCCTGACCGAAGGAATATCCCGGACGTGGAGATTACGATGGGGACGAGAAAGGGAGTAGCCGTCAGCTACTCCCCGGAGCGGATCGCTTGATATGGTTTTGGAAAATAAAAATGCGGAGTGCCCTTCGTGGGAAACTCAAATCCCATAAGGACACTCCGCATGGCTCAATGTGGCAAAAATGCTTTTTAGGAAAACAGACAATACGATGCTCTCCGATATGGCACAAGTGAGGGATACTTAAAAGGATTAAATAAACAATAGGAATTGGTTTTAATCGTCCAACAATTGTTTTTCGGCTAACATATGTTCTTGATGCCAAGACGCAACTATATTTTTTTCTTTATCATAAAGGTTTTTGTTCACTATGCGGGGATTAATTTCCAATATGCCTTTTTGAGGTTTATCAGCAAATACTGATCGATATGCATGTTGGATAATGATTTTGCGAAAAAAACTACTCCAATGCAGGGAATTATCTAAAAAATTGTAGGAGTTTTTATCCCCAATTTGTGTAAATAGGAGCATTTTGGGCGAGATTTGCATTATTATGTTTCCATTCTTTAAGCCCCATCCGCCATCAAAATCATAATCATTTTCGCTTCGATAATTAAGACAAATAACGGGGTCATCAGATGTCGGAAAGGATATGCCATCGGCTGCATGTATGATACTCCAGCGATGTCCGTACATATGCTTTATAGTTTCTGTGAGAAGATGTTTTACGGCAAATAAGTATGTACTTTTTCCAACAATAGCTTCCGCCTTTACAAAACTTTTTTCTTTATCAAAAGTTACTTTTAGAGGGATCAGGTCGTTTTGTACTGGGGGCACCTTATTGAGAGCATGGGTATTCCCGCTTGATAATTTCCGGTTTAGCTTCTGCAGTGTATCCTCTATAGCCTTTGGAAACTCTGTCCGCTCAAACTCTAAAATACGGTTCAAACTTGCTGGTGTACGCATATGTTGCGCCGCAACAAATCTTGAAATTATAATGCGATCGCATTTTGTAATTTGCTCACCGCAGAGGAGTTTATCAAACACTGGTTTAACTGGAGACTCGAACTCATGATCAAACCATGTCTCGAAATCATTAACTTCTTGTTGTGCGATGTTCCTTGTATATAAGTCGTACCAAACTGCTGCGCTTCTGATAGACTCGTTTCTCCAGTAAGGAACCTTGCTATTTGAAACAAGCAGACTGTATGTGTAAATTGTCTTTTCATTAGTGCTCCAGTTTTTTAGGTAGAACTGCGGAACGTAGTGGTTATTATGGGTGATATTTGGTGTTTTCATAGGATGCCTCGGTCTATATTTTTCTTAAGCATGTATCATATTCGAACTTTTGGTGCTGCTATAGTAGGACGGGTAGTTGATAGCAAAATCTTACAGAAAACAATTATTTCTCAATGGCTATTCGAGCTTCCATGCTCAAACGATCATAATCAGATTGTCCGATGGATAATATTTCATACTAATTAGTTTTTTGATCATACCATATCATGCCACAGGAATAGCAAAGAAACAAGAAATCGTATTGCTCATCACATCCATTCTGCAATGAATGCAACTGCTTAATAAACATATCTATGCTTTGAGGAATTGGTATTTCTTTGTAAAGAACAAACAGGCCAATTCGTGTGAACCCATGCGTTCGATAACTTTGAATTTTGTTAGCTTTTTTGCGAATGGCATGTTGAAAAACATACAGTTCATCTTCACAGGTTTTGGGTGGATAGAAAATACCCAATTCATCAAGGCTACCACCATTTCTTCCTATAATGCGTTTACACCGTTTCTGGTCAGCTTCTCCTTTTTTGCTCAATCGATATCTGGTGAATTCGCCATCGATTTGTGCATCACGACTCAAAATTGCACTTGTAACTTCGATTCCAGTTGTTCCATCTACACATTGTAAATCTGGTGCATCGTGCAGTATATAATTGCTATAATCTGACTTAAAACAGTGCTGAAGAATAAGAAGTGCAAATTGCTCATCATATTTTTTACTAATTCTGGCTTCAGCGGCCCAGAGAATCTTAAGTAATGCATAAGCAAAATCTCCTAAGACACTTTGTGAGAGCGTCTCTCTGTTATGAAAACGACGGTTGGAATATCCTGCAGTAATGAGTTGTTCGGTGGGATTGTGCGGCTACAGATATCCAAGCTGGTAGCTACATTAATCAACATGGATGCATTCAATCACTAAGACAAAGAACTGCGGACTGTTAATGGAAATTATCAGTTTTGTCTATAACAAGGTCAACCTAACCGCAAATGAGTTGTGCACAGAATTTCCTTCTTGATCCTCTACAAAACATAGATAATGTGAATCAAAACAGGCTCTTGCGAAGATATTTCAGAAAACGTGTTTGAAAGTCAGACAACACGTTTTTATCGAACACATTGCGAATAAAAATATCAAGTTCTCTCCAATTTTCGTTTGGCTTGCCCTTGGCTACGGCGCTAAAGAGATTAATGAAAACCTGCTGTACCTTCTTATCGTTAGTTTCGCCTCTAAACGAAAAGTATAATGAGTTATAATAATGGGGAAGCCATCCAGAAGAATTAGCCAACTCAACAAATTTTTCCATTCTCTTAATATCCAGGAGATAGTCGAGAGTGAGGTACCTTAATACATAGCATTTTGATCCATTAATATTTTCAGTAAAAATGTCCTTTTCAAAACCACCTATATTAAGCAAATCCTTATAAACATCTTCACTTAACACAATCCCTGTAGTTTTAACTGTTCCCTCAAGAAGATATGCATCAACATAAGCTTGCCCAACTATTAGCTCTTTACCAAGAGTTGACATTTCTCTTGCTTGGAGCTTATCAAACTCGCCTTTTGCTATTGCACCTCGGATTAAGATGCTATTAGCAGAGAACTCGTTCTTACATATGGTATCAATCGCCTGACTAAGTTCACCAAGTGCCACCTGACTTGTATCCGCTGAATAGATAATAAATGAGTCACTTACAATGTACCCGTTTAGATGCTTAGGGGCCATGTCTCTCCAGGCCGCATATGCTATTGACGAAAAATGGCCTATGAACTGTCTGGCCTCATCGTGGCTCAGTGTTTTCAGCTTTTCTTTAAATCCAAGAATATCCAGAAAAGCAACGTATTTCATACTCATTCTCCTCAAATGCTTTTTACTATGTATACCTACAAGGCTTTGCCCCGAGTTCCTAAAGCCATTATAGCAGACACTTTACGACAACGAAAGCCCTAATTGTTGTGTTTGATTTGTGATGGCCTTCCCATTTGGACAAAAATAGAGTGGAGTTTATAGTTTTATAACAAAAGTAGATAGGGACTAAGAACTTGTTCAGATTGGATAGGGATGTTCATTGCCGGATGCACCTACAATTTGATGTTCCTCTTTTTGTTTCTTAATATTCTCCTTCATTCGTTGCACCAGTTCAAATGCCTCCCTACCGATGATGGGCTCATGCGCATTTTCGACCAGATAGGTGTCGAGCTGTCCCTTGTTTCTTTCGCGCCTACCAGTCAGGAAATCAGCAGTGTAGGTTTTCTGCATCAAAACCTCTCCAACATATTTTTCGTTGCTCAGCATTCGATCAATCGTGGAGGTACTCCACACCGCTTTGCCTGTCACCGTTTTGATTTCATGCTCCTCCAAATACCGCTTGATTTTGCGCACCCCATTGCCTTGAATATAGAGATCAAAAATTTTGCGCACAACCTCAGCTTCCTCCGGCACGATTTGCAGGATGCCGTCCGGCCCTTTGGTGTAGCCAAGGAACTGCGTGTGGTTCAGCACAGTTTTTCCGCTTCTCATGCGGTGACGGATGCCAAATTTAATGTTCTCGCTGCGGAAATGGCTCTCTGCTTGGTCAAGGGCAGCAAGCTGGTCGATCATGCTATCGCTGATATTCAAAGTGTTCAATCCTCCATTCTCAATGTAAACTCCGATGTTCATTTTTTTCAACCTTCTGATTTGACGGATGGTTTCCAGCGCATCCCGACCAAAACGGCTGAGAGACTTCACCAGAATCAAATCGACTTTTCTGCTGATGCAGTCTTTCATGAGTTGCTGGTAGCCAGGGCGGTTGGCAGTACGGACACCAGATGCAACATCCGAATACACCGCAACAAATTTCCAGTTTGAATTGCGTTTGATATAACTTGTATAGTAGGTGATCTGTGCTTCCAAGCTGTGATACTGCTCCTCATGGCGGGTGCTAACGTGGCAGTAGGCCGCGACCCGGAGTTGCTGGGTTTCAATTGGGGCGCTCTGCTTTGCTTGTGGGATCTCAATTACTTTTCGGGACATAGCAAACCCTCCATGACAATACTGAAGTTCAGTATATCATGAAGGGTTTACAGTAGAAAAGCTACATTTTAGCCCAGAAATAGGGCTAAAATGTAGCTTTCAACATGGCTCAATGTGGCAAAAATGCTTTTTTAAAAAGTAGTGTAGCACAATGGTTTGCGGGCAATCAAAAGCAGTATTTATGCCAAAAGTTGAATATCAAGAGACTTTCAAAACCTGGAAATTGTTTTTTCAATGTTCATTTGTACACCAAATTATTCCGCAGTATTATCTGCCCAATGGGCATCTCTAAATATGGCTCTCCCCACACCGATCATGTCAGCGCAGCCTTCGGCGATCAATGTCTCTGCTTGGGCGATTGTGGTAACGCCTCCGGTCAAAAGGACCGGAATTTTCACTGCTTGTTTCACAGGAATGGACATATCCTGAAAGTATCCCGGCTCTGAATGGCCGGGGCGGACGAAACCGTTCATTCCACCGGTAAGATGCAGCAGATCGACGCCATTCTTCTCGAAAATCCGGCAGGCTTCCACGCAATCGTCAATCGTACTTCCTCCGGCTTCATAGTCACAGCCCCCGATACGCATGGCAATGGGGAATGCGTCACCCACGGTTTCCCGGATCGCATGAATTATCTCCCGATGGAACCGGGTTCGATTCTCCACTGAATGGGCACCGTATTCGTCGGTTCTATGGTTTGCAAGGGGTGAAAAGAACTGGTTCAGCAGATAACCATGTGCAGAGTGGATTTCCACACCGTCAAAGCCTGACTGTTTTGCCCTGAGGGCAGCTTGGGCAAACCATACGGTAACTTCATGTATCTGGTGAACCGTCATTTCCATGGGCAATTCATCTTTCTGCTTAGGGTGGTAGACTGTGCTGGGGCCGATAGGCGGCTGCCCTGTGGTCCTTGACAGCGCCGCTGAACCGGCATGACTGATCTGCGCAAAGACCTTGACGCCTTCTTTATGGATGCAATCGGTCAGCCGTTGAAAACCGGGGATCATCTCATCGGTTGCGATGGACACCTGGCCGGGATGAGCTTTCCCTTGAACATGGACATAGCTATGTTCTGTGATGATCAAGCCAACTTGGCTGTATTTGGCCCGCTCCCGATAATAATTACAGACTTCATCCGTCGCACTGTCATCTTCCGCTGCTTTTGCGGTTGCCATAGGGGGCATGACCAGGCGATTAGCAAGAGATAGTTGACCAATCATAATGGGGTCAGATAATTTCACCATAATTATCGTTCCTTTACGCAACAGTGTTTTTTAACGTTCCAATCTTTTCTATTTCACATATGATCTCATCGCCGGACTTTGAAAATACAGGCGGTTTCATTGTCAAGCGTGTCAACATAGCCGGGATAAGAAGGAATTTTATCGAATGCACCTGACGCCTCATTTTCGGCACTGGAAATACCGGTGATTAACTCATTCATATCCCTGTATTTTATCCCAAAATCTTCAAGAAAATAGAACCTATGATCGTCACCCGCTATTGCTGATTTTTGGTATTCGTCGATCTGAATGGTATGCCGTCTTATTTATAATTCCCTTCCTGTGGTAAATTTAAAAAGAATGGGACTCCTGTATTTCCATCATAGAGCGGAATTCATCAGTTGCTTCTTCCAAATGGAACATGGCAAGTTTTTTGTCTATTGAATTATACCACATTTGGCCTCACGCTTCAAGGTAAGACGAAGCAAACGATTGGGCCTGCGGGCAATTTTTTGGGTCTAAATGTCAAAACCTATCATTCCACGCCGCCAGATAGGCGATGCAGGGCCAAAGTCCCTCATGTTTCAACAGTTCCCGCAAACAGGACGCGCTTTCCTCCACTTTGCCGATTAGCTCTAAATAGCTGTGCAGCCCATATAGCGAAATTACGATATTCAGTTCGCTGCGCTCCTGGTGGATTTGCTCCAGTGCGTCCCTCCAATCCGTTTCACCAGAGAACACAGACACACAAAGCCGATACGCTGTATGATGTCCCACATCCATGCCCTTGTGATATTTGGAGAGAAGCTCAGGTGTCTCACCACTGCGGCAGCAGCTCAGCGTGTGCCAGTAGATGGCGGCAATGGCCTGTTCATCCCCGCAAGGCAGGCACATGGCAAACCACTCCGCGGCCTCTTGATACCGTCCCTGCAAATAGTGCCAGATGCCGATTTGCAGAGCCGCAGCTTGAGTTGGCGCGCCCAGCTTCAGGCAGGTCTGGTAGTGCTCCCAGGCTGCATCGAACCGCCGGAGGGTCAGGCTTGCGCCACCCAAGCGATTGTGCAACTGCCAATCATCATGGCGGATTTCCTTGGCACTTTCATAGGCGGTGACAGCTTCCCTAAACCGGTACTGCCCAACCAGCGCATTCCCCAGAGCCACGCGGCTTTGATAATCGTCCTGCTCCCGCAGCCAGAACATTTCCTCCGTGTCCTCCACCAAGCAGGGCTCGTCCCCCAGCTGGCTGGCAAGACTGGCGAATTTGGGCGGTTCCATGGCGCGTCACTCCCGCTCCAGCGCTGCGCACAGGGCATCCAGGCTCATATCCTGTTCTGCTGCAATGCGGGCCAAATCTTCATATTCGTACTTGGTCCGGGTGATGCCATAGCCCACGGATACCTTCCGGCGCACCTCGCCGTAAGGGGTATGCACAACCTCTGTCGTGCGATCCAGAATATGCCGCCGGAATTCGGTCTCCCGCACCCCGATGGTGGTGGTGTGCCGGAACATCAAACGCAGCAGCGCTTCCCGGTTTTCCTCCGTACACATGACCCGGATCAGAGTCCCGGGACGGGACTTTTTCATGCCGATGGGTGCGGTGTATACATCCAGTGCCCCAGCCTCAAAAAAACGCTCCATAGCGAAGCCGATCTGCTCCGCCGTCATGTCGTCCACGTTGCAGGACAGCTCCAGGATCGTGCCGGTTTTATCCTTTGTCTCCCCCAGCATGGCCCGCAGGCAGTTGGCGGTGGTGAAGTCCTTCTTGCCCATGCCGTAACCGATGGACTGTACCCGCATTACCGGCATATCGCCGAAGGACGTGGCAAAGTGCTTCAACAGCGCCGCGCCGGTGGGCGTACACAACTCACCCTTGATGCCGCCGCCATATACCGGCACGTCCCGCAGGATGTGGGCTGTGGCCGGGGCGGGGACGGGCAGGATGCCGTGGGCGCAGCGGACATGGCCGCTGCCCACATGGACAGGAGAAGCAATCACCTGATCCGGCGCCAGCCGGTCCATCAGCAAGCACACCGCCGCAATGTCCGCGATGGCGTCCATAGTTCCCACTTCGTGAAAGTGGATTTCTGCCACAGGAACGCCGTGGGCGTGGCTCTCCGCCTCCGCGATCAGGTTGTACACCGCCAGCACATCCGCCTTCACCGTTTGGGGGATGGCCAGCTGTTCCACGATATGCCGGATGTCCTCCATACTGCTGTGATGGTGGGCGTGGTCATGATGATGCTCGTGGTCATGATGGTGCTCATGATCGTGATGGTGCCCGTGGTCATGATGATGCCCATGCTCGTGGTGATCCAGGCTCTCCTCTTCGTGGCCGTCGACAGTGACGGAGAAATGGGTGCCGGTGATGCCGCACTTCACCGATGCCTCCCGTTTGACGGTGACACCCGGCAGGCCCAGCCCATCCAGCTCCTCCATAAAGGCATCCGCGTCCGGCAGGAGCTCCAGCAGGGCCGCGGCCAGCATATCGCCCGCCGCACCCATGCCGCAGTCCAGATATAAAAGTTTCACGGTTTAACCCCCTTGCGCTCCATATGATTGATCATGCTGGCTTGATAGCCCCCGCCAAATCCGTTGTCGATGTTCACCACGGACACGCCGCTGGCGCAGGAGTTGAGCATGGACAGCAGCGCGGACAGCCCCTGGAAGGACGCGCCGTAGCCCACGCTGGTGGGTACCGCGATGACGGGACAGTCTGCCAGCCCGCCGATAACGCTGGCCAGCGCCCCCTCCATGCCCGCGATGGCGATGATGACGCTGGCGCCCATGATCTCGTCCAGGTGGGCCAGCGTCCGATGGAGCCCCGCCACCCCCACATCGTAGAGCCGCGTCACCTGGTTGCCCAGGACTTGCGCGGTAAGCGCCGCCTCCTCGGCCACGGGTATGTCGCTGGTGCCGCCGGTGGCAACCACGATAGTCCCCAGACCGTCCGGCTCCGGGAAACCGCCCAAAATCGCCGCCCGGGCATCGCGATGGTAGTCGATGGGGTGGGCTTGGGCCACGATGCGCGCCGCCTCCTCGGATAAACGGGTGATGAGCACAGTGTTCTGGCCGTTTTGCCGCATCACGTCCAAAATTCCGATAATCTGCTCCGGCGTTTTCCCTGCGCCGTAGATCACCTCTGCCGCGCCCTGACGGAGCTTCCGGTGCAGATCGACTTTGGCAAAGCCGATGTCCGCAAAGGGCTGGCGCTTGAGCCGTAAGAGTGCGTCATCCACCGACAGCGCCCCGTCCCGCACCGACTCCAGCATCTGTTTCATGTCACGATCCATCCCGCACCTCCAAATCCAGCAGGACACCCCGGTACAGCCCGCTCAGCTTGTCCAGGATCTCCGCCCGCCTCTCCAAAAACTGTGGGAACTGTCCCTCCGGCACTTGGATCCGGGCGCAGCCGTCCAGCAGCCGCACTCGGAAGTCGGTGAATCCCAGAGAGGACAGGAAGCCCTCCGCCAGTTCGGTTTTCCGGAGCTTGTCGGCTGTGATCTCCTCCCCGGGGGGGACGCGGGTGGCGAGACAGGCATAGGCGGGCTTGTCCCAGGTGAACAGCCCGGCCTCCCTGGACAGGCGGCGGACTTCCGCCTTGGTCATCCCACACTCCCGCAGGGGCGAGCGCACCGACAGCTCCCGCAGGGCCCGCATACCAGGGCGGTCCCCCGCGTCGTCGGAGGCGTTGGTGCCGTCCAGCAGGGTGTCAAAACCGTCCGCTTTTGCGGCCTGCGCAATGGCAGAGAAAATCCTCTTTTTGCAGAAATAGCACCGATCCGGGGGATTGGAGGCGACCATCCGATCTGCCAGCACGTCCAGCGTCAGCACCCGCATATCAGCGCCCAGCTCCCGGGCCAGACGCCGGGCGTCATCCAGCTCAAATTGGGGCTGGAAGGCGGTTTTCACATAGTACGCCCGCACCTTTACACCGCACTGAATAGCGGCATACAGCAGATAGGCGGAATCCACACCGCCGGAAAAGGCCAAAGCAGCGTTGAGAGTGCTGCCAAAAAAATCAGATAATGTCATTTCCGGCAGCTCCTTCCTGTTCGGCCAGCGGGTCGATCTGGGCAACGGCCTCCTGCACCAGCTTGCCAAGGCTCTGGGCCGACACACCCACCACGAAGTTGTTGCAGTGGCTGATGGGGATCAGGATCTTCCGGGCGCGGCTCTGCCCCACGGCCACGGCCATGGCAGGCGTGACCTCGCCCAGCATGGCGTCCGCGATCACGATGCCGATGGGGCCGATGATGACGTCTGCGTTCCGGCATCCAACCACCACGGCGTTCTCCCCGGTAGCTCCCTGATCCGCACCCGCCTTCAGCATGGCAGAAGTGGCCATGCCGTTGGTTCCCACCGCAGTGAGCGTCGCATCGGGAAAGGCTTCCTTGACAGAAGATACGATCTGTCTGCCGATCTTCCCGCCCTGTGCATCGATCACCAAAATATTCATACAATCACCGCCATTTTTATTAAGAAGCGGCCTCGCTCATCTAAGCGAAGCCGCTTCTTTCTGCTACTATGCTTTTTTCGTGAACAGCCGCTCCCGGACTACACCCTTGGGATCCTTGACCAGCAGGACCACGATCCAGATGATCATAGCCAAGGCTACCACGGACAAGCCAAGGAACGCGTCGTTGAGCATATCTACGGGGTCGGGGGTAAAGTATTCTGCCTGGAGCTCCATGTATTCAAAGATGGCATCGCCCAGCCACATCAAGGACGCACCCCAGAACATCCAGCACAGCACACCCACCTTCAGTTCCCGGGCAGCGGCGCTCTTGTACCACACCAAGGTGGAGATCACGGCGGCAAACACTGCAATCAGTAATGTCATAAAGGGGCCTCCTTACTGCACCGCTGGGCCGCCCTGCAGAGCTTTCTTCTCTATGGAATTGGTGACCAGCACCATACCGCCCCAGACGGCGGTGATCAGCGCTGCCATGGTCACCCCGATGGAACCCATCTCAGCCAGCATCTCCGCCGTGTCGGCGGGGCTGCTCATTGCTGTCAGGAACGGAAACCAGGGCACCACTTCACCGTGCCACACGTGCTCGAACGCCAGCAGTGCGGAGCCACCCCAGAGCATATTGGACAACCATTTCAGCTTTTGGGTAAAGGGGATACACCCCTCCTGGGCTGCGCCGTTTTTTGCCACGGCCTTTTCCGCGGCGGTCACGACGGCCGCTTCCGCGGCGGAAACCAGAAAACACGCCATATCATTTCCTCCTTATCAGTTTTCGCTCCTGGCCTTATCTGTGTATCAAAAAAGGCACACAACCTCCCCTTCATGGGAAAATTGTATGCCTACAGACACACGATAAAACAGGAAACTAAAAAGTTAGGCGCTACGGCGCCCTTTCATTGGCTAAAACCAATATTATAAATGCATTATACAGTTGTAAGTATAGTTTGTCAAGAGATTGGAGCGTCAAGGGCTTTAAAAATGATGATGTTGTAAATTCCTTTACTTATACATATGAGGGAAATTTCGCTCTGTGGCAAAGATAAACCATCATTGCAATGGACAAAAGTTGCTGTACGTTGCAATTTTTCTTGACGCATATAAAGTAACTCGACAGGTTTTTGTCGAAACCTGTCGAGTTATGGCTCAATGTTGCAAAAATGCTTTTCTGACCCCGACAAATGGAGCACTTGCAAAGACTCCCTTCTGGCTTTGTGGGGAAGGGAGAAGTAGCGGAATGATGTCTGCCGTCAGGCACGCAATATGAGGATTATGACAATGTGTCAAGCAAAACTCTTTTGATATTTTGCCCACTATGTCTCGGTCGAGCTTAGCTTCATCAAATAATGCCTATCAATATTAAATATGTTCGTATGGCCCACAACATTTTTTATATTTCAACCCTGATCCACATGGACACAAATCATTTTGCGAAACCTCTTGTCTGATCGCTATTTGCAGTCTCAATATCTCATCAATCAATGCTTTCGGAATTGCGCATGTTTTGCTTGTACCAGACTGCTGCAATATATAATCTTTCGTATTACACAAATCAATTAGCCGCGCAATTGTAGGAGATGTAGTTAATGGTGCTCTTTTGTTTGGGATAATTACACCTTCAAATTTTACAGATGTATCAGGAACAAAAAGAATTCGCTTTTCGCCGTACGAATGAGGAGTAATGTCAACTAATCTTCCATCATCTGATTGCCATAAGCTATGTGCTTCAGCATCTATAAGGGCATTTCCCCATTGCCATATAGTCCATCCATTAATATATGTGCCGCCATCTCGCATAATTTTGGCCTGAACATTTGGAAAGCACTCATTTTGCAATGCATATGGTTCCGGAATCACATCAACATAAAACGGTGGGATATCTTTATTAATGAATTTACAGAGTTCTACAATAACTGGCGTTATTGTAGGTGGAGTTGTTTCCCTTACCATTTCTGTTTTTCTCCTTTTGCTTGCCAATACCTGAGATTCTCTTCAAAAAAGGTTTCTAACCATCGCAGCTTTTCCATAATCCTTTCATCAGGCAGAGTCGAAAGAGCAACTAACTCTGCAGTTAGTTTGTTTTGTGCTTCGGATATTTTTGCTATCCAGTACTCTTTACTTCGTCCAAATGCACGCAGGTAGTTTAAATAAATGCGATTATCATAGGCCGCATCTATTGAAAACATAATATCTGCGATATGCTTTGAGGCAGAATTAACAACATCGTCCGATAAAATAATACGTGGATATTTTGCTTCTGTACTTTCCATATTGTACGCGTCAACTAATCCTTCTCCCCACACAAATGTGTCATCAATGTAAAGTTTTCCTTTACATATTCCACCCCGTAATTTATAACCACATACCAAAAAATGTTCTGCAATATCCGCCACACATTCCAAAATATGATCAGCAGCTCTGTTACAACTTGTTTTAATTGCAAGCAATATGTTGTCGGAGAAAATTTTAAGCTCGATTTGAGAGAATACGAAATCCTTTTCATTTATAATCTGTCTCCAACTTGTGTAAATGTTTCTGATTTGATTTAGGTGTACATCGTGTGAGTCAGTCTGTATGATCTTTTTACAGTTAAGGACGTCTAAAAATGCTATAAAGTATTCCTCTGTAGCAATCCTGTCCATATATAGTCATCTCCTAACACTTTTCAACTGCTTTGATTTAATCTAAAACACTTTTAACCATATGTTCCAAATATCCAAGGCTTAACTTTATATCTTGCGAGATGTGCAATCCGCCATTCGACGGTATCATAATTTGGTGGAGGTGTGTTTCCTTTGATTATCTTCTTTATCCCATCTGTATACTTTATAATACATTCCCACTCATCTTGGTCACAACCTTCTATAATGTAGTCAGTTTCCCAGTCAGTCGATATGGGCTCAATATAATTCAGAAAATCTCGTGTCCAATATTTTGTGCTATGGTATACATATCGGAACCTTGCCTTCGAATCATCCTTTGCATACATAGAATGGTGGATATAGCCACTGGCGTTTATAGTTAGGCGATGCTCAAAAATATCTGAACAATATGCGCTCGGTTGCCTGTTAATTAGTTGAATGCTGGCAATTCTTCTAACTGTAACGCCAGAATTGCTTCTTCGGTAATCAAACAGATAGCGTTTGAACGCAAAAGCTACTATTAACTTTTTTGTTGCGTCTTGTTTCTCAAAGGGATCCTCAGATTCAATCACATAAGTTCCAAGTGCTGCATCAGCAATATAATCAGAAACAATTTCAGGTTTTTTCTCTATGTGGTTATGAAATTCTTGTTGCTCAACTGCGTTTTCAAAGTACAAGACCACCTCATCGAACCGCCTTTTTGCTTCCACTGCTTCTCCGTTTTTATCGTCATACAAAAACTGCTGAATAGCATATTCCAAACTGTCTTTTAAAATATATTTGTAAGAATATAGCACTTCGAAATGTCCTGAGGAATTATGAATAAACGCCCAATCTGGGACAGGAGTCATGTAGCGCCCACTGTCTAAAATTACAACATCAATTCTTCGCAATATAGTTTGCCTATAAATTGCACTTAACTCTATATATGAAGTCCTTATATTCATCTGATTATATGAGTAAAATTCAGGGCGATCAGGTCGCCAATTATCTCCAGTATCTGTACACCTACCTTCTTCTATTTTAAAATCCGGATTGTTGATGTAGAAATAGGTATCTTCTTCCTGAACCCATTCTGATTTGCTTTTTAGGTTAAGTATGATTTGCTTTAGCGGTGGACTCAGTAATCCAAGTCGCTTTTTCCAGAGCATCTCAATTTGCTGAATATTACTATTTTGATTTATTGGAGTGTTTCGATCTCCTATTCTTGAATAGATATATCCCGGCATAATGGATCTATATCTATCTGGTTTTTTCTTCAGATAAAATGGCACATTATAAGAATTATATATTGTCAGTATGTCTATTTCTTTTCCTTGCATTTGAATAGACTCTACAGAGACTTTTGGAGTATAATCTCCAGCAAAAGCAGTGTTATATAACAAATCCAGAACCATAGCTTGGTTTTTCCTGTGCGGGCTTTCTGATGTCAATCCGATAATTTCTCCATTATCCGAAATGCCAATAATTAAATAGCAATCCTTATCATGAATCGTATTTGAAAAGCAAAGTATGTCATGTAGCAACCGCTCATTATCAGAGTGCCATTTCTGTTTGTAGTCCCAATAATCACCCTCTGCCTTCTGTTGAATTAACAGTGCAATTTTTTGAAGTGTTACATCATCCATACTTGCTCCCCCCAACAAATAGCCCTTTTACCATAACCATTCTATTTTGAACACAGAGACAATTTCAACAACAGCATTTTAAGTTCTGGTGCAAGCCATGAGGTGAATTCATGGACGACCATCGGATAGGCAAAGGTACCTTTGTTTTTTATCCTCTGCCACATTTCTGACCTCTTGAAACTATTATAGCAGGTATTGCTGAAATTTGGAATAGGAATTACATTTGAATCATGTGGATTTAAACGGCGGATTTCAGTAAGTAGTACTATCAGAATGACCCTGGTATTTGTCAGCAGTTCTTTTAATAAGGGAGAAATCTGTTTCTTGATTGAATCAAAAGGTAAGTTCCTTTGGTTGAACTGACTGTTCAAAAATATAATGTATCTTAAAAGTTTTCAACAGAGAGTGTTAAACACCATTCACCGGGACACATGAAGTGGCATAAAATATTGTACCGAAAATGGGAAGGAGCGTATGATATGGACTCTCATCATCCAGTAGAGCACAGCTGTGAGACTGATCACGGGCGTGATCCATTTGTTGTAAATATACCGCGCGCGGTGCGGCATAACCAAAATTTTCGCAGTGCGCTTTGGACGGGCCGTCATTTGCAGATGACCCTGATGTGTATCCCTGTCTGCGGCGAGATCGGAGTGGAAATGCATTCTGACACGGATCAGTTCATCCGAGTGGAAGGTGGAGAGGCTCTCGTCCGAATGGGGCCTTGTAGGGAAAACCTGGACGTTTATCACCACCTCAGTGTGGGAGATGCAGTATTTGTGCCGTGCGGTACATGGCACAACATTCTTAATGCCGGGAAGTGTCCATTGATGCTTTCATCTATCTATGCGCCGCCGCAGCACCCCAAGGGAACCGTTCATCGTACAAAGGCAGATGCTGAGGAGTACTGATGCTGGCGCGATTTCTGGCAGGAGAAATAACAAATCATGCTGCCCTGATTTGCCCGTGGTAGTTATGCTCATTGACTAAAAAAGAAAAGGCTTTGGGGGAAAGCGTTACGGTATAATAACTTGAGCGCACATTTATCCAGAGCCTTCGTTCTCAGAGCCGGGACAGCAGCGCCCGGCTCTCTTTCTATGCAAAACGGCACCCCTTCCGGCAGAAGGGGTGCCGCATTTTCATTTTAGATACTGTCAGCTTCGATTTTGGATATCTGCTCCCACTGGATTACGAACCGCTCATCGATCACTTGGTTGATGTGGTAGTGCCCACAGAACCACCGGCTGAATTGGCATCGCTTCTGCACCGTTTCCAGGAAGTCCGTCAGCCTGTCCGGCTGGTAGCACCGGTCCATCCGCTGGGCGATGCTGGTGGGCGCGCAGTGGGTGAGGACGCAGTCCACGCACCACCCGACCCGCTCCAGATTGGCCACAGCCTCGGCGTACTCCGCCTCGCTGGGCATCTCCTCGGGCCACCAGGCGCGGCCCAGCACGCGAAACCGGGCATTCATCCGCCGCAGCGTCCAGTACTGCCGCTCAAAATCCGGGGCGGCAGGGTCGAGGATGCCGTCCTCAATGTGGGTGAGGACGCAGTCCACGCACCACCCGACCCGCTCCAGATTGGCCACAGCCTCGGCGTACTCCGCCTCGCTGGGCATCTCCTCGGGCCACCAGGCGCGGCCCAGCACGCGAAACCGGGCATTCATCCGCCGCAGCGTCCAGTACTGCCGCTCAAAATCCGGGGCGGCAGGGTCGAGGATGCCGTCCTCAATGTCGTGAGAGGCCGCGCCGCCCATGGTGAACCAGGTGAGCCCGCCAATCTCGAACACCTGCCCCCGCGTCAGGTGGAGGACATGGGGCCGCACCACATGGACACGCCCGCCGTGCCACTCCTGCTCGGGGTAGGCGTTCAGCAGGTCGAAGTTCTCATGGTTCCCGTCCACGAACAGGGTGGTAAAGGGCTTGTCCTCCAGCCAGTCCAGCTTGTGCCCGTCTGCCTGCTCCCCGGCCCACACGCCGCCGTGATCGCCGCAAATGATTACGCAGTCGTCCCGATTCATTTCCTTCAGCTGAGGGAAGTTCCTTGTGGTGAACCGCTGGAAATCTCCGTGGCAGTCGCCTGTTATGTATATTTTACTCATGCGCTGGCCCTCCCTACGCTTTCGATGATCTGCTTAACCTCCGTCCCATCCTTGAAGCGGATGGAAAGCCGCTCCGCATCCAGCACAGTAATGCTGGCCACCGTCTGACGCACCGTACCCTCGTCGAAGTCTCCGATGGAGTTGTCCGTGGTTTCCAGGGCGTCAGTGATAATGCGTATCCGGCTGTTACACTCGGTATTGGTGCGATTTTCCTGCTCCAGCTCACCCTTGCGGGTCAGCAGGGTTGCCATGGCGGCACTCACCTCGATGAGCTGGTCGTCATACTCCGTGTTGTCCGGCCCAGCATCTGCCGCCAGATGGAACAGTCTCATCTGCTCCTCCTGGAGCGCCCTCAGCTTGGCTTCCACAGCAGGCAGGGAGGCGTCATCGCCCGAACCCGCCAGAGCGGCGGCGATGCAGTCCGCCAGCGTCTGCCGCGCCGTCTGCTGCCGGAACAGTTCGTTCATGGCGGCGGTGACAGCGGTCTGCACTTCCGGTTCCTCCAGAGTGGGGGCGTATTTGCAGATCCGTTTGCCATGCTCCAGCCGGTTGATGCACCGCCAGACGAACCGCTTCTGCCCGCCCGGCATATAGGTCACGCGGCGATAGGGGCTGCCGCACTCGGAGCACACCAGCAGCCCACTCAGGGCATATTTGCCGCTGTGCTTGCCCTGCTCGGTCTTGGCTTTGGAGGAGGTCTTGCGCAGGCTGGACCGCCGAGCCATCTCCTCCTGCACCTTCTGGAAGGTGGCCCGGTCGATGATGGCCGGGTGGGCGTTCTCCACGTAGTATTTGGGGCGCTGCCCCTCGTTCTTCACCTGCTGGCGGCTGAACAAGTCCAGTGTGAAGGTTTTCTGGAGGATGGCATCGCCCATGTATTTCTCGTTTTGCAGGATGTGGCGCACTGTATGATCGCTCCAGTCGGTGCCGCCGCGGGCGGTTTTGAGACCGTCCGCCGTCAGATCCTTGCAGATCTGGCCCACGCTTTGGCCCATCAGGTACCGGGCGAAGATGCGCCGGACGGTGGGGGCCTCATTCTCGTCGATTTCCGGCTCGCCGTCCGTGCCTTTGCGGTAGCCGAGGAAGTTCTTGTAGTTGTAGTGGACGATGCCCTTCTTGAATTGAGCCTGGTAGCCCCACTGGATGTTGGAGGACATGGACTCGCTCTCGGCCTGGGCCTGGCTCATCAGGAAGGTGAGGATCATCTCGTTGGGCATATAGAGGGTGTTGGTGTTTTCCTTCTCAAAGTACACCCCCACGCCGCATTTTTTCAGCCTGCGGATGTATTCCAGCCCGTCCAGGGTGTTGCGGCAGAACCGGGAGACGGACTTGGTGATGACCAGATCGATCTTGCCCTTCTCGGCGTCCCGGATCATCTTGTTGAACTGGGTGCGTTTCTTGGTGGAGGTGCCGGTGATGCCCTCATCGGCGTACAGGCGGACCATCGTCCAGCCTTCGGTGTCTGCGATGCGCTGGGTGTAGTATTCCATCTGGGCGGTGAAGCTGGTGAGCTGCTCTTCGCTGCCGGTAGACACCCGGCAGTAGGGAGCCACGCGCAGGTGCTGTTTGCGGATGTCTTTCTGGGTGTACTTGGGGTCTGCCGGGGTGACGGTGACCTTCCTCGGTGCTTTTTGCTGGACGCTCATGCGCTCTGCGCCTCCTTTTCTGCGATAATAATGCCGTTGTCCAGTTCCAGCTCCACTTTTTTGTCAGGAGTGAGCCGGACGGCCCGCACCGCTGTGGTCAGCAAATCAACCAGCGTGTCGGCGCCGGCGTGGCCCCGCTCCAGCTGTGCCCGGAGCCGTTCTAAATCGTGAGCGGGAGTGGGATCTGGGAGCTGCCCATACCGCTGGGCGGTGACGGCAAGGGCCAGGGACTTGAGGTATTCAGGCTTCTCGGAGCCCCGGTTGAGGGCCATGGTCAGTTCGTTCTGGAGGCGAATGGCATCCATGGTAGGCGCGGCCCGCTGGGGTTCGGGGGCGGTGAGCAGGTGAGGGGACTGGGCCAGTTCCCGGAGCCGTCCGACCACCAGCTCGGCCAGGGCTTCATCGCTGAGGAATACACTCTGTTCACAGTTCAGGTTCTGGCATTTCCACTGGACACGTCCACGGGAGCGGGTACCCCGTGCCATCCTGCCGCCGCACTGGGCGCAGACTGCCATGCCGCAGATGGGTCGGATTTCAGGGGCCAGTGGGGCATAGATGCTGCGTAATCTCCGCTGGCGTTGGGCTGCGGTAAAGTCCTCATCAGACACCAGCCGGGGGTAACCGTCCACACCGATGTATTTGCTGTTTTCCAGGATGCGCTTGACCATGTTTTTGTTCCAATCGGCGGTGTGCTGATGGTAGCGGACGCCCAGCCGGGTCATGTCCTCCGCGATAGCGAGGAGGGAAGCCCCAGACAGGTACTGCCCAAAGATATACTGCACTGCGTCGGTCTCCTGGGGATGGGGCTGGACAACCCCGTCCCGGATCATGTAGCCGAAGGGGATCTTTCTCTGCCATGCCATAGGTCACACCAGCCTTTCCGTCAGTTCAAGCCCGTTCAGCAGCCGGAACTTCACTTCATCTGGCGAGGTCACCGTAATCCGCTCCACCAGGTTTTCGAACAGGTCGGGAGTGACCTCGGTCTGCCACTGGGCGATTTCCAGGTAGTCCAGGATGGCCTCGGTGGTTTGGATCTGCTCGTCGCCATCGGCGGCGTCCAGTACCTTCCGGCGCAGGCGGCGCAGATCCCGCAGTTTGTGATTCAGCTGGTCTGCCTGGGATAAAGCAAGGGCAGGATCGATGCACCCCTTGCTTTTCAGCCGGATGAGCACCAGATTCTGCCCTGAAATATTTGCTATTTCCTTGTCGATGTCACTGAGTTTTTGGTTGGAGCGCAGCTCCCGCTCCCGGATTTCCCGAAGCTGGTCCAGCAGGGGCTGGAGGAGCTCTTGCCCGTGGAGAACCAGCTTGTTGTGAAGCCGCAGAGTGGCGGCGGTGAGTGCTGTTTCGGGAACCTGATGAGCAGGGCAGAGGTCTTTGCCAGCGTTGTGGCGGTAGCAGGCCCAGTGGACCTTATTGCCGCACATTTTTCTACGGAATTTTGACCCGCATCTGCCGCAGTAGACCTTGCCAGTGTAGATAGAATGGGATGGCGTGGCATTGTCGTAGAATTGCTCCCGGCGTTGAGCGATCAATGCCTGCACCCGCTGGAAGTCCTCCTGGCTGATGAGGGCCGGGTGATCGTCCTCCACATGGTACGTTGGGAGCTGTCCTTTGTTCTTTGCTTTCTGAAATGGCAGGGTATCCGTGGTGCAGAACTTTTGCCAGACAGAGTTACCCGTGTAGAAGCTGTTAGTGAGGATATAGTTGACGGTGGTGTGATGCCAAACCTTTCGGCCATGGCCGCGCTCAATACCCAGCTCGTTCAATTCCCTGGCGATATCCTTTCGGCCTTGCCCGCGCAGGGCAGAGGAGAAGATGTGCTGAACCACCTCGGCCTCCTCGGGGATGATTTCTGGTTCCAATCCGTTCAGCCGATAGCCATAGGGCATAGAGGACGGGGTGAAGATGCCTTTCTCCATCCGCATTTTGACGCTGAGCCTCATGTTGCTGGAATGGCCGGTGGATTCCATCTGGGCGAAGGCCGCGTAGATCGTGGCCGTCTGCTCGGAACTGAGTCTGCCCGTGTCAATGTTCTCTTTCTCGAAGCGGATGGTGATGCCCAGCCGCATCAGCTCCCGCATGAAGTGCAGGGTATCCCTGGTGTTGCGGGCGAACCGGGAGACGGATTTGACCAAGATGCGGTCAACCTTCCCGGCACGACAATCAGCCATCATGCGGTTGAAGTCGTCCCGTTTCCGGGTATCCAGGCCGCTGATGCCCTCATCTGCATAGATATCGGCCAACTCCCAATCCGGGTTCTCCCCGATGTGGCGGGTGTAGTAGTCCACCTGGGCCAGATAGGAGTTGAGCTGGTCTGCGGAGTCGCTGCTGACGCGGGCATAGGCGGCCACGCGGAGCTTGGCCTTTTTGGGGGTAGTGGGGTCAATCACGGTGACCTTTGGGGTTTTGACTTGATTTGCCATGGGTGGCTTCCTCCTTTCGGCAACGACAATATCACAACACCGGGCACAAAGCTATTCACGATATGTAATGAAAAGTGGGGGTTGAAACTGGGCAGTTTACAAGCCCAAAAATCAGGACAGAGCGATGGTGGGCCGGAGTTTTCGCTCCAGTTCCTGCCGGGTGCGGGTCTCCTCATCGGCAGAGAGAAGACCCTGTGCCACAAGCTGCTTTAGCATCTGCATAGCTGAGGCGAAGGTGAGGTTATCGGTGAGTTCAGTCTTAGACATTGCGGAGCCCTCTTTCGTAAAAATTGTTTCCTTTTATCTGTTGTATTGTTAAAGCGGAGCGTTGGCGATTTCACAGACCATACGTTGACGCTTAGAAGAGCCTGTGATAAAATTTGTATGGTAAATCGAAATTAGCGGAGGCGCAACTATGGAAATACGCAATATGCGGCTCGACGACTATGACAGCGTATATGCCCTTTGGCTGAGTTGTCCCGGTATGGGGCTGAATAACTTAGACGATTCACGAGAAGGTATTGCAAAGTATCTCGCTCGGAATCCCAATACGTGCTTTGTTGCCATGGATCAGGGCTACGTCATTGGTGCAATCCTCACCGGCCATGATGGCCGTCGCGGCTATATCAGCCATACTGCAGTGTCTCCTGTCCATCAGCGTCACGGCATTGGAAAGCAAATGGTCAATGCTGCTCTAAATGCTCTAAAGGAGCAAGGTATCAATAAAGTCAATTTGGTTGCTTTCGCCCACAATAAAGAAGGCAATACTTTCTGGGAAAAGATGGGGTTTACCCAACGTCCAGACCTAATCTATCGAAACCGCACCCTTGTAGACATGGTACGCATTGATACATAACAAATTTCAGTCTATCAGGTAGTTATTCATGATAGATAAATACCCCGTTTGGATATTCGGTTGAAAAATTTGCAGAACCAGGCATCAGCAATATGAAAGCCAAAAGGGAGGATAAATCGTGCTGTCAAGTCTGAGCAGTGGCGGGTTCACGAATTGTGTACCAACGCTTGAGACTGGTTGCAATAAGATCAGGGCAAATCGGAAGGTTTGGAAGGGATAAGATTTAAGATGATCTATCGTGTTGACACACTGACAGAAAGCAAAATAAATCCTATTACTAAGTGCGAGTATGATAGTTCGTGGACTATCTTAATGCTTACCGACAGTAAAGATTATCAGCGAATGTGTGGTAGCAGCAATGGTTGTGCCTATACAATAAAAATTAGTCGTCTTAGATGCGATGATTGGGAAATGGCAATTTGCGACTACATAGGATTTTGTGCGGCAAATGCGAAAAACGCAATTTTAGTAATGACTGAAGCAGAGCTTAATATCGCAAAAGGTCATTATGATGGTCATAGTTACAATGATCCTTTTCTTCGTGAGAGTGAACCCGCAGTTTTAGTTCACAGTACGCCTATGAGCTGTTGGGAGCAAATTAAGCGAGATGGGATGTTAAAGAGTTGGAATCTACTCAAAGCTGAGAAAACTATCACAGAGGAACAACCCATTGGCATACAACTGGGAGATCCTGCGGATTTTAGCAACTACATAATGTTTGGTGGCGGAATCACTGGAGAGATTGTTGTAAATTCAAAGCAACAAGGGAAGATTGTGATGGATGTCGATGCAGAGTATACGACAGGGGCAAGACTGTATTTTGATGCAAAAAGAATGGCTCAAGATGGATTACTTGTCCGGGATGGTTGTCATCTTAAGGTAAGAGATACATTACCCCTCAAGCCCTATTTGATTTGGGCTGCAACTTGGGATACGATTGGATTAACAAGTCAACTATCGGTTCCGAGAATTTTTGCGGAACAGTCTGACAAGCAATTTAAAATTATTGCCAGCCAGTACAAGCAGGAGATGAATGGTTGCAATATGTAAGATTGCGATTTATACAAATACCGCACCTCTAAGGAGAGCCTTTATGGAAAAAGAAAAATTACTTTTCTATAATGAATACGAGGCATTTTATGAAATGGCAGAAAAATCTATTGCATTTCAAAATTTTTGCTATGATTCGTTTGGGCAGGACTTTTCACAAGATGGATTTAGTGACGTTGAGCAAATAGATATAGTGTTATCGTATATTCCAATAAAAGAAGATATTCATATACTGGACATTGGCTGCGGAAACGGAAAAATGTTGGGATATTTACAAAAAAAGACTGGTGCATTTATTCATGGCTTTGATTACTCCCAAAAGGCAATAGCAACTGCCAGATCACTATTTGCTCAAAAGTCAGACTTCAGCGAGGGAATAATAGGTGAAATCGAATATCCGAGTAATTCCTTTGATGCAGTTGTATCTATGGATACTATGTACTTTTCTAAAGATATGAGTGCCTTTGTAGGGCAAATAAAGAGATGGCTAAAACCTGATGGCATTTTGCTTGTAGGCTATCAGGAGGGTGAGTTGATTCCAAGGACATTTGATGAATATACGACAGAATTGGCTAAGGCTCTGAAGAATAATGGAATGAACTTTGAGACAAGAAATATTACAAAGCAAACTTATGAATTACTTAAAACGAAGAGAGAGGCTGCTATTATTCATAGAGCCGAGTTTGAAAACGAGGGGCATATACAATGGTTTGATATGCTGATGATGCAAACGAAGTGGGCCGAAGAATCATATCAGCAATTTGAAAAAGCGATGGCCAGATACATTTATATAGCAAGAAAGTGAGTACTATCTATGTAATTCTGCAAATTTTATTAGTGATTTGATTTTCTGAAAGACAGCTAAGCTGTTGTTTGATAACACAAAAACGGGGGCCATTCAATTTGCGAATGGCCCCCGTGGCATCTATTATCAAAATCTTGCCGAAGGACGTTGTATGCTTATCCTTCGTTTGCCCGTATTCGACACTACTTCCCCAGGCGTGGGCGACAGACTGAAACCGCGCTTTGCGCGTCACGGGAATTTCACCCCTCCGAGGATCTCTCCGAGCTGCCCCCATAAAAATGAAATGGCTGGACAGGAGTATCATTATTACCTGACGGGGTCATTGCGAAACAGCTTCAAGGGGAAATCAATGATTTTACCCTGCTCCAGCAAAACATTTTCCGCGTC